>NZ_JBHJQI010000017.1:0-89865 GCF_042262805.1 Streptomyces sp. NPDC056361 | reverse complement strand
TGGCGGGGGCGGGCCACGCGCGAGGCGCCATCGGCGGTTCTCAGGCCGCTGCCTGGTACTTCGACAGCCAGGAGCGGTAGTTGCGCAGGGCCCGTCGCTGCTTGCGGCGTTCGGAGATCAGGGCGATAGCCGGGTGGGTGCCGGGCTTGGGGCTGCTGCCGCGGGCGAGGCGGCGCATCTGGTGGCGGACCTGAGCCATGCTGGCGGCCGAGGCGAGGGCCTTGTCGGACCACGTGACCGGACGCATGTGACGGTCGGCCTCGCGGCCCTGGCGCCAACGTGAGGGAAGGTCGGGGGTGACGGCGAGGGCGGTACCCATGCCGACGACGGCCACGCCGCTGTCGAGGACCTTGTCGGCGGTCGCGCGCTTGGTGATGCCGCCGGTGAGCATCAGCGGGATGGGGCTGGTCCCGACCAGGTCCTTGGCGAGGTCGAGGAAGTAGGCCTCGCGAGCCTGGGTGCGGTCGTCGGCGGGGCGGCCGGTCATCGCGGGGCTCTCGTAGCTGCCGCCGGAGAGTTCGACCAGGTCGACGCCGAGGGGTTCGAGCATCCCGATGACCTGGCGGGCGTCGTCGGCGTCGAAGCCTCCGCGCTGGAAGTCGGCGGAGTTGAGCTTCACCGCAACCGCGAAGGAGGGAGAAACCGCGGCGCGGACGGCGCGGACGATGTCCAGGAGCATCCGTGCCCGGTTTTCCAGCGATCCGCCCCACTGGTCGGTGCGCTTGTTGACCAGGGGAGACAGGAACTGCGAGAGGAGGTAGCCGTGTGCGGCGTGGATCTCGACGCCGTCGAAGCCGGCTTCCTCGGCGCGTCGCGCGGTCACCGCATACCGTGCCACGGTGTCGTTGATCTGCTGGGGGGTCATGGCGCTGGGGCGGCCGAAGCGGCTGCTGTGCTTGCCCAGGGAGACGCCGATGTCGGTCGGGCCCCAGACGACGCCGGGCATGTCGGAGGCGACCTGACGGCCGGGGTGGTTGATCTGCATCCAGATTGCGGCACCGCCCGCCTTGGCGGCCTTCGCCCAGTCGATGAACGGCTCCAGGGGCGCATTCTCGTCGAGTACGACGCCGGCGGGGCCGGTCAGTGCCTCGGCGTGGACCATCACGTTGCCGGTGATCAGCAGTCCCGTGCCACCGGTGGCCCAGTGCTTGTACAGCGACAGCAGCTGCCAGTCGGGCAGCTGGCCGTCACCGGCCATGTTCTCCTCCATGGCCGCCTTCGCGATCCGGTTCTTCAGGACCTGGCCGGAGCGCAGGGGCAGTGGCGAGAACAGCTCGCTGGTCATCCCGGTCTCTCTTCCATCTCGATCACTTACGATGTGTGCACTACTCACATTAGGGCAAGAATGTAATCAGCGTAAACATCGAGAGGTGTGGGGTATGTCGCAGACGGGGCCAGTTCGCATCGCCGTGTGGGCCTGCGAAGTCGGCCCTGCGGGTCCGGGCTCGGCTGGAAAGCCGTCCGGGCCCGCCGCCGCCGTGATGGCGTCGACGGGCCCGGCTTCGTGCCTTCATGCACGGAGAGGCACGGGGCGTGTCAGTCGTCGTGGAGTGCGGTTTTGAGGGCGTCGATGGCGAGGTGGCGTGCGACGTTGGCGGCGCGGGTGTCGCGGAGGCTGTCGAGGAGGAGGAAGTCGTGGACCATGGCCTGGACGCGGACGGAGGTGACGTCGACGCCAGCTTCGCGGAGTTTGTTGGCGTACTGCTCGCCCTCGTCGCGCAGGACGTCGGCCTCGTCGGTGATGACCAGGGTCTTGGGCAGGCCCTTGAGCTGTTCGAGGGTGGCCTGCAGGGGTGAGGCGTGGTGTTCGGCGCGCTGGGCGGGGTCGGTGGTGTAGGCGTCCCAGAACCACTTCATGCCGTCGCGGGTGAGGAAGTAGCCCTCGGCGAACTGCAGGTAGGAGGGGGTGTCGAAGTCGGCGTTGGTCACCGGGTAGAGCAGGACCTGGGCCTTGAGGTCGATGCCGCCGCGTTCTTTGTTCATCAGCGCGAAGACGGTGGACATGCAGCCGCCGACGGACTCGCCGGTCACCGCCACGCGGGAGGTGTCCAGGCCGTGTTCGGCGCCGTGTTCCATGACCCACTGGCCGACGGCGTAGTTCTGCTCGACCTGGCTGGGGTACTTCGCCTCGGGTGCCCGGTCGTAGACGGGGAAGACGCCTGCGGCGCCGGCTCCGACGGTGAGTTCACGGAAGAGCCGGTCGTGGGTCTTGTCGTCGCCGAAGACCCATCCGGCGCCGTGGATGTAGAAGACGACGGGCAGGGGGCCGGTGGCTCCCTTGGGGCGGATGATGCGGGTGCGGACGGTGCCCCATTCGCCGGCGTCGACGTCGACCCACTCCTCGTCGACCTCGGGCCGGGGCACGCTCGGGTCGACCTGAAGGCTCAGGAGGATCTCGCGGCCCTTCTCGGGCGGTACCTCGTAGATCCGGGGATGAGGATCGGTCGCGTCGCACAGCTCCTGCGCGGCGGGCTCGAGGTAAGGCGTGATCGGAGGAGGAAGGTCGGTCATGTTCACTCCATGTCACGAGCACACAGGTGCCCTGTTCTTGCGGCCTTACCGGCCGCGGCGGGTGATCCCCCCCGTCCAGGGCGTCAATGCCCGACTCCATCGTTCGCGCCCCACTCACCGTCCGCAACCCGGCCTCCAGCGCCCCGGTGTCCCTAGCCCTCACGGCGCTGTTCGATCCTCTCTTGCCTGTCGGACGGCTGGTGTCGCGAAGGTTCGTGCCGGCATCCGTTCGGGTGTCTCCAGCCTGCGTGAGCGCTCAGCTCCCCAGACTGTTGAGGCCATGAAACAGAGCACCTTGTCCGAGGTGAAAGACGCGGTCACACCACGGGCCACATTCCTGGTCATCGGTGTGATCGCCCTGCAGCTGCTCTTCGTCGCTTCCTTCGTGGGTGCGCTCCACGAACCCCGCCTCAAGGATGCGGCCTTCGGCGTCGTGGCGCCGCCGGCCCTGGCAGAGCAGACGGTGAACCGGCTGGACGGGCTGCCCGGCTCGCCTCTGGACCCCCGCGCGCTACCCGATGAGGCCACGGCACGGGCGCAGATCATCAACCGGGACATCGACGGTGCGCTCGTGGTGCACCCTGCCGGGACCACCGACACGCTCCTGGTCGCAACCGGTGGTGGCAGAACCCTGCCGGCCGCACTGGAGGCGCTGACCGCCACTCTGGAGGAGGCGCAGGGGCGAAGCGTCCGCACGGTCGACGTGGCCCCGTCCTCCCGCCACGACTTCAACAGTCTGTCGTCGTTCTATGTCGTCGTCGGCTGGTGCGTCGGCGCGTACCTGTGTGCCTCGATCCTGGCGATCAGTGCCGGTGCCCGGCCGGCCAACCCGACCCGCGCGGCGACGCGCCTGGGCACCATGACATTGGTTTCGCTCGTCGGCGGACTGGGCGGCGCGCTCATCGCCGGGCCGATCCTGGGCGCACTGCCAGGCAGCGTGTGGGCGCTGTGGGGACTCGGCGCGCTGATCATCTTCGCGGTCGGCGCCACCACGCTCGCCCTCCAGGAACTCTTCGGCATCATGGGCGTCGGCCTGGCGATCCTGCTGATCGTGATCGCGGGAAATCCGAGTGCTGGAGGCGCTCTGCCTCCGCCCATGCTGCCCCCGTTCTGGCATGCGATCGGGCCGGCCCTCCCGCCAGGGGCGGGCACATGGGCGGCCCGCTCGATCTCCTACTTCGACGGCAACGACATGACGTCCTCGCTGCTGGTGCTGTCGGCCTGGGCGGTCGGCGGCGCCCTCATCGCCATGGTGGCGGCGGTGCTGCGGCAGCGCCGCGACGCGGAACCAGGCTCCGGAGCGGCAGGTGGTTCCGCGGACCGCACGGGCTCAGGGGCGTAGCGCCCCGCCGAAGGGGCCGATCAGGAGCGGGAGAACTGCACGAACCCGAACACGTCGTCGACCAGAGCGGCGAGGGAGAGGTCCGCGCTGCCCTCGGACCAGCGCATGAGGGCGACGTCGAAGCAGCCCAGCGCGGTGTTGATCATCGTCTGAGCCTTGAGCTCGACGTCGGGACCGCCGGAATCCATCCGGGAAGCGATCTCGGGTACGAGGGCGTCGGTCCAGGCCAAGTGCTTCTCCAGGTAACGCGCGCGCAAGCCCGGGGTGTGGCAGATGACGCGGGTGGCCCGCTTCCAGTGCCCCGTGTCGTCGTCCATCTGGACGGCGGCCGCCCGGAAGGTGGCCCGCAGCGCGTCCCACACGGGGCCTTCGTCGAGGTGTCGGAGCAATTCGCCCCGGACCTCCTCGGCGGAGGGGATGCGGTCGCCGAAGACGACGTCCTCCTTGTTGCTGAAGTAGCGGAAGAAGCTGCGCTGGGAGATGCCCGCCGCCGCGACGATGTCGGCGACGGTGACCTGGTCGAAGCCGCTGGTGTCGAAGAGTTCGAGGGCCGTGTCGGCCAGCGCTTCGGTGACGGCTTGGCGGGTCTTGATGCGCAGGCCGGGTGTGGTGGTCTCCCTCATGCAGCTAGGTTATCAGTGCCAAACTTGGCAGTCTGTGCCAGACATGGCGTACTGTGTCATGAGTAGGAGGCGTGAGCTCCGCCGGGTGACCAGTCGCCCGGGCCCCAGTCCGGGCAGATGATGATTTCGGGCCACTCACGCCAGATCTCGGTTGATACGCCCACTGCGTCGGCAGTGGAGCCGTTCCGGTAGGAGGAAGGGTCGTCATGACCAAGGTGTTGTTTGTCGTCTCTGCGGCGGATCGTTGGACGTTGCGGGGTGGGGAGGTGCATCCGTCGGGGTTCTGGGGTGAGGAGCTGGCGATGCCGCACAAGATCTTCACCGAGGCCGGGTGGGAGATCACGATCGCGACGCCGGGTGGGAAGGTTCCGACGCTGGACCAGCTGAGCATGGGGCGGACGGCGGGGTGGCCGTCGAAGTTGCGTGAGGTGGCGGCCTATCTGGAGTCGATCCAGGCCGAGCTGGACAGTCCGCGGGTGCTGGCGGAGATGGGTCCGGACGATTTCGACGTGGTGTTCTATCCGGGTGGGCACGGTCCGATGGAAGACCTGTCCGTCGATGCCGACTCGGGGGCGTTGATCACGCGGGTGTTGCGTTCGGGCAAGCCTTTGGCGTTGTTGTGTCATGCGCCGGCTGCGGCGTTCGCGGCGCAGAACGAGGACGGGTCGTGGCCGTTCACCGGGTATCGGATGACGGGTCTTTCGAACCTGGAGGAGAAGTTCAACAGTTTCGGTCGTAAGGCGGTGTGGCTGCTGGAGGACCGCCTGCGGGAGAGCGGGGCCGAGTACTCCAAGGCGCGTCTGCCGTTGCGTCCGTACGTGGTCGTCGACCGCAACCTGTACACCGGGCAGAATCCCCCGTCCTCCGAGCGCCTCGCCGAGCGACTCGTCGCCGACGTGAACGCGGCGGCGGGACGCTAGCCGCAACCCGACACGAACACATCCCTGCCCCACGCCTGGAAGGTTCGCGATCCCATGACCGGCACCGCCGCACCCGTCGTACAGCAGGACCGGGACATCCCGGAGATCGTCGTACGACTGCGGGCCACCTTCGAGTCGGGTGTCACCCGGCCGGCCGACTGGCGTCGGCGCCAGCTCCGCGCCCTACGGCGCCTTCTGCTGGATCACACCTCGGACATCGAGGAAGCGCTCTACGACGACCTACGCAAGGGGCGGACCGAGTCCCACCTCACCGAGATCGGTGGAGTCCTGGCAGAGGTCGAACACGCCCTGCGTCACCTCGACCGCTGGATGAGACCGCGGCGGGTCGCCGTGCCCATGAACCTGAAGCCGGCAACAGCCCGGATCCACCCCGAACCCCTGGGCGTATGCCTGATCATCGCGCCCTGGAACTATCCGCTGACGCTCACGCTGAACCCGCTGGTCGGCGCACTGGCCGCCGGCAACGCGGCCGTCGTCAAGCCCAGTGAACTGGCCCCCGCCACGAGTGCTCTGCTCGCCGACCTCCTGCCCCGGTACCTGGAGGCCGTCGCCGTCGTCGAGGGAGCGGTCGAGGAGACCACCCAGCTGCTCGCGCAGCGCTTCGACCACATCTTCTACACCGGCAACGGCACCGTCGGCCGCATCGTGGCGGCTGCCGCGGCCAAGAACCTGACCCCCGTCACCCTCGAACTCGGCGGCAAATCACCCGTCTTCATCGACGAGACGGCCGACATGGCCGTCGCCGCGCGCCGCCTGGCCTGGGGCAAGTTCACCAACGCCGGCCAGACCTGCGTCGCACCCGACTACGTCCTGGTCACCCAGACCGCCCGGGACTCCCTGGTCGCCGCACTGCCAAGAGCCATCCAGCACATGTTCGGCAACAACCCCCGGACCAGCGCCGACTACGGGCGCATCGTCAACGACCGCCACTTCCGGCGCCTGACCGGACTCATGGGAGAGGGTGACCTCCTCACCGGAGGCGTGTCCGACGCGGGGGAGCGCTACATCGCACCGACCGTGCTGGCCGATGTGCCCACCGGCGCAGCAGTCATGGCCGAAGAGATCTTCGGCCCGATCCTCCCGATCCTGACCGTCCGCGACGTCGACGAGGCCATCGACTTCGTCAATGCCAGGGACAAGCCCCTCTCCTTGTACGCGTTCACCCGCGACAGGACAGCCCGCCAGGTCCTGCTGGAGAGGACGTCCTCCGGAGGACTCGTCTTCAACGCACCGATGATCCACCTCGGCGTCCCGAACCTGCCGTTCGGCGGCGTCGGAGAATCCGGCATGGGCGCCTACCACGGCAAGACGTCCTTCGACACCTTCAGCCACCGCAAGCCGGTCCTGTCCAAGCCCACGCGGCCCGACACCCTGCGCCTCATCTACGCGCCGCACACCTCACGCTCCTTCGCCTTCATCGCCAAGGCAGTGGCCAGGACCCACCCGCTCCTGGGAAGGAAGCGATGAACAACCGCATCATCCTGCTCGGCGCCACCGGCTACACCGGCGACCTCGTCCTCAACGCCCTGATACGCAGGGGTGTCAGGCCGACGGTCGCCGGACGCAACCCCACCGCACTGGCGGCCCTGGCCGAACGCTCCGGCGGACTCGACCACCTGGTTGTCGACGCCACCACCCCCGACGGCCTGAGGCAACAACTGCAGCGCGGCGACGTACTGATCACCACCGTCGGCCCCTTCGAACGCTTCGGCTTTCCCGTCGCACAGGCCGCCGCGGACGTGGGAGCCCACTACATCGACTCCAGCGGCGAAGTCGGCTTCGTCCGCACCCTTCACAACCGGCACCACCACCGCGCCCGTGAGACCGGGTCGGTGATGCTGCCGGCCTTCGGCTACGACTACGTCCCCGGCGTCCTCGCCGCGACCCTCGCCCTCCAGAAGGCAGGACAAGCCGCGCGCAGCATCGACGTCGGCTACTTCGCCACCGGCCCCATCTGGCGGGGCATCAGCCAGGGAACGCGCACCACCATGCGCGACGGCATGACGCTGCCCTCGGCACGCCGGCACCGGCGCCTGCTCGTCGACGAACGCACCGCCTCCCGCGTCCGCCGCTTCACCGTACGAGGCCGCCGCAAGTCGGCCTTCCTCGTCTCCGGCACGGAAGTACTCTTCCTGCCCCAGGAGTTCCCGCAACTCGACGACGTCACGGTCTACAACGGCTGGTTCCCCGAACTCAGCCGCTTCCTCTCCCTCTACTCGGCCCTCGCCAACGCCACCACACGCCTTCCCGGCAGCCGCAGGCTGACCGACGCGCTGACCCGCCCCCTGCTCATCGGCCCGCCGGGCGGACCCGACGCAGCCCTGCGCGCGCGGATTCCCTCGCACGTCGTCGCCGTCGCCTCCACAGGCACTCAGGGCAGTGCCCCGCTCGCCGAGGTCCACCTCGAAGGCCCCAACCCCTACAGCCTCACCGGCGAACTCATCGCATGGGCGGCCCACCACCTCGCCACCCACTCCGACGTCACACCCGGCGTCGTCGGACCCACGACGGCCTTCGGGCTCGACACACTCCAGCAGGGCTGCGCCGAGCTCGGGCTCGTCACGGTCTGATCGGCGCAGGCAGCCTCAGACCGTGCGGGAGAGATTCCGAGCGGCCTCGGTCGCCCAGTACGTCAGGATCATCTGCGCGCCGGCGCGGCGGATGCCGGTCAGTGTCTCCAGGATCGCCTTGTCACGGTCGATCCAGCCCTTCTCGGCCGCCGCCTCGACCATCGCGTACTCACCACTGATCTGGTACGCGGCGACGGGCACGTCAACGGCCTCGGCGACCTTGGCGAGCACATCCAGGTAAGGCCCCGCCGGCTTCACCATCACCATGTCCGCGCCCTCTTCCAGGTCCAGCGCCAGCTCCCGCATCGACTCGCGGAGGTTGGCGGGGTCCTGCTGATAGGTCTTGCGGTCGCCCTGGAGAGACGAACCCACGGCCTCGCGGAAGGGCCCGTAGAAGGCGGAGGAGTACTTCGCGGTGTACGCGAGGATCGACACGTCCTCCTTGCCGATCGTGTCCAGCGCGTCCCGGATCACCCGAACTTGGCCGTCCATCATCCCGGACGGCGCGACGACGTGGACGCCGGCGTCGGCCTGGACCTGGGCCATCTCGGCGTACCGTTCCAGGGTGGCGTCGTTGTCGACCCGCCCGTCCTCGGTGAGAACGCCGCAGTGGCCGTGATCGGTGAACTCGTCGAGGCACAGGTCCGACATGATGACGAGCTCGTCGCCGACCTCGGCCTTCACGTCCCGGATGGCGACCTGCAGGATCCCGTCCGGGTCGGTCCCGGCGCTGCCGGCGGCGTCCTTCTTCGCGTCCTCGGGCACGCCGAAGAGCATGATCCCGGAGACGCCGGCCTCCAGCGCCTCCACCGCGGCCTTCCGCAGCGTGTCCCGCGTGTGCTGGACGACGCCGGGCATGGCCTGGATGGGCACCGGCTCGGTGATGCCCTCGCGCACGAACGCGGGCAGGATCAGGTCGGCGGGATGCAGCCGGGTCTCGGCCACCATCCGTCGCATGGCAGGCGTCGTGCGCAGCCGCCGCGGCCGCGCCCCGGGAAAGGGTCCGTACGAGTTCATACGGCGAGGCTACGCCCGTAGAACCGCGGGCCTTACCGACGAGTTGTGGGCATATGCCTCCACTTGCGTGCCAGGAACGTACACGACCGGCCCCTCACTCAAGGCCCCGTTGGCCGGAGACGGACCCCGGCACTCCGTGACGGCCCGCACCGGAGGGCAGGTGTGCTGTTGCCCACAACAGGGACTCGGGTACGCCGGGTTGCGCGTATACAGCGGGAGCGGACCATGGGAGAAGAGGAGGGACGCGGTGCACCGTGTCCCCATGGCTCGATCCCGCAGCCGCAGTGCATGCGGCCATTGCGCCCTGCCGCCCATTCCTGCACGACATGTACGCCCAGGCCCACCCCGATCGTGACGAGGCACAGGCGGAGGGCGACTGCGAGCGAGAGGAACGGCCCGATGGACAGCTTGTCGCCAGGGTTCCACGGCAAGACGCATGCCTTCGAGGGCCGGTTGCCGCCGGGGCAGTACCCGACGGAGTCGTTTCCCGTCCTGTCCGCCGGGCCCACCCCGCACATTCCCACCGACCGGTGGTCGTTCACCGTGACCACCGAAGCGGGGGAGACCCGCACCTGGACGTGGGACGAGATGATGGCCCTCCCGCAGGAGGAGCCCACGGTCGACATCCACTGCGTGACCCGGTGGTCGAAGTTCGACACCACCTGGGGCGGCGTCTCGCTCGACGTCCTGCTCGACGAGGTCGAGACCGCCGCCGACTTCGTCGTCGCCGAGTCCTTCGACGGCTACACCACCAACCTTCCGCTGGAGGACGTGACCGACGGCAAGGCCTGGCTGGTGCACTCCTTCGACGGCTACGCGCTCTCCCCGGACCACGGCGGACCGGCCCGTCTCGTCATTCCCCACCTGTACTTCTGGAAGTCGGCCAAGTGGGTCAAGGGCCTCATCCTCACGCCGGACAACGAGCCCGGCTTCTGGGAGTCGGCCGGCTACCACGACTACGGCGACCCGTGGCGCGAGCAGCGCTATTGGAGCGACTGATGCACGGATGGCGACGGGCCCGGCTCACGGAGCGGACGGACCAGACCGCGACCGGCCGCACGCTGCGGTTCGAGGTCCCGCAGTGGCCGGGACACCTGGCCGGCCAGCACGTCGACGTACGGCTGACCGCCGACGACGGGTACCAGGCCGTACGGAGCTACTCGCTCGCGGCACCCGCCGACACCGACGGCATCGAGCTGGGCGTCCAGGCAGCGGCGGGCGGCGAGGTCTCTCCGTACCTCGCGAACATTCTGCCCGTCGGTGCCGAGGTCGAGGTCAAGGGACCGCTCGGCGGCTGGTTCGTGTGGACACCGCAGAACCACGGCCCGCTCCTGCTCATCGCCGGAGGATCCGGCGTCGTGCCCCTGATGGCGATGCTGCGTGCACGGCTGCTCTCGATGTCGGACGAGCCCTGCGCTCTTCTCTATTCCGTGCGCGGACCGGACGAGGTCTGGTACGCCGCGGAACTCGACGCAGCCGAAGACCCCGTCCGCGTCCGGCACCTCTACACACGCACGGCACCCGCCGGCTCCGAACGCCCCGCGGGACGCATGACGGAACCCGACCTGCGCGGCCTGCCGCCCGCAGCGGGTGCCCGCTGCTACGTCTGCGGTCCCACCGGATTCGTCGAGCACGTCAGCGCCCTGCTCCTGAGCACCGGGTACGCGCCCGACCAGATTCGTACCGAACGCTTCGGCTGACCCACCCGCGCCGCACGGTGAGGAATCCCCGCCATGAACGAGCATCCCCTGTATCTCGACGGCAACGCCCTGGCCGGTCCGCTCGGGGAGGTCTTCGCCATCGACCCGACCACGGCCTGGCGGTTGTGCCCCTCCTGCCGACTGCCGGCGACCATGGCCCAGTTGCACGTCTATGGCCCCGAGCCCGGTCTGACCGCCCGCTGCCCGGGCTGTGCGGCCATCGCCCTGCGCGTCGTCACGCAGCCCGAGTACCTCTGGCTCCAGATGGGCAGCGGAGCGGGCGTCTTCCGTTTCGCCCTTCCCCGCACCGCGCCATGAATCGCGGCGGCGCCAGGGGAGCCCCGGGCAACGCCCGCTCGGTCAGGCGTCCTTCAGGTGGATGCCCTTGGTCTCCCGCATGAGGTAGCACGCGATACCCGTGAAGGCACACAGCAGCATGATGTAGAAGCTGGACAGTCGGGCCACGCCGAGCTCGACGAAGAGCTGGTTCAGGTACGGCGCGCTGCCACCGAACACGGCGACGGAGACGGAGTAGGCGAAGCCGATGGCCTGCGTACGTACCCGTGTCGGGAAGTTCTCCGACATCGTGGCGGACAGGAGTGCTCCGGGGATGGCCACGACGGTCAGAGCGACCGAGGATGCCACCAGGAGCGTCCACCCCGGCGAGCCGATCAGTCGCGTGAGCGGGATCTGCAGGGCGATCATCAGCACCGCGAACGTGATCATCATCGGGCGTCTACCCACCCGGTCGGAGAGACGGCCCCACAACGGCAGGGTGACCAGAGCGATGCACTGCGCCCCGACCGAGCACCAGTAGGCGACGCCGGCGTCCATGCCCTTCTGGGTGATGGCGTAGGTCGAGACGTACGAGGTCCAGGTGTAGTGAGCCGCGGTGATCCCCGAGGTCATCAGGATGACGAGCAGGATGGAACGGGCCACCCGTCCCTTGGACGACGGCCGGACCTCGGCGCCGGACTTCTCGGCGGAGAACACCTCGCTCTCGTCCATGCTGCGGCGCAGATACAGAGCGGCGAGGGCCAGGAACGCGCCGAGAATGAAGGGGATGCGCCAGCCCCACTGGGCGACCTCGTCGTCGGACAGGACCGATGTCACGACTCCGCCCACCGAGAAGGCGATGGCCGAGCCGCCGAAGATCGCGACGAACACGATGCTTCCCCACAGCCCGCGGCGTTCGCTGGGCGCGATCTCCGCGATGTAGGTGTTGGCCGTCGCGGACTCACCACCGTGGGCGACCCCTTGCGTCATGCGGGCGAGGAGGAGGATGAGCGAGGCCCAGGCCCCCAGGGAGGTGTAGGTGGGCATCAGCCCGATGACGAGGCTGCCACCGGCCATCATCAGCATGGTGGTGACCAGCACGAACTTGCGGCCGCGCCGGTCGGCGACCCGCCCGAAGACAATGCCGCCCAGCGGGCGCATGAGGAAGCCCACCGCAAAGACCGCCAGGGTGGACAGCAGCGCCGACACCTGGTCGGACGCGTGGAACATGGCGGTGGCGATGAAGGGCGCGAAGACGGCGTAGGCGCTCCACTCGTACCACTCGAGGACGTTCCCGATCGTGCTGGCGACGAGCGACTTGCGCTTCGAGCGCAGGGTGGGACTCGACTGGGTTCTCTCCCCGGTCGCGGTTCCGATCTCTGCTGGCGCGTTGCTCACGGGAGGCTCCTTCGCTGTTTTCGGGCAGGGGGGAGTGAGGTCTGGCACGCGGTGGTGAGGTGATGGCGGGGCGCTGCCGTGCGTCAGATGCGGGGGGTTGAGGCCAGGCCGGCGTGCTGCGCGGCCATCTCCAGGAGGCGGGGGACACCCGTCTCGAGTGACGGCCCGAAGACCGTGTCGTTGGGGCGTTCGCCACGCCGCCAGCGGGTGTAGATGGCCTCGCAGAAGATCGCTGCCTTCCACAGCGCGAGCGCCTGGTACCAGGGGAGCGGGGTGAGATCGAGGCCCATGCGGGAGCGGTAGCGCTCGGCCAGCTGCTGCCGGGTGAGGTAGCCCGGCGCCCGCGTTACTGGGGTGAGTTCGAGCGGAGTGGTCAGGATGCCCGCCTCGGAGTAGGTCGCGGTGACGTAGCCGAGGTCCGCCAGCGGGTCACCCAGCGTCGCCATCTCCCAGTCGAGGATCGCGAGGATCCTGGCGGGCGCCTGCGGAGCGAACATGAGATTGCCCATGCGGTAGTCACCGTGGACCACCGAGGCCGCCTGGCTCGCCGGCAGATTGCGGTCGAGCCAGTCCGCGATCCACTCCACCGCGGGCAGGTTGCGCGTGGTGTTGACCTCCCACAGGCCCCGGAACCGTTCGACCTGGCGCCGGAGATACGCGTCGGGGGAGCCCAGGGACGCGAGCTCCCCTCGGGTCACGTCGATGCTGTGCAGCGCGACGAGAGCGTCCACGACCGCCTCGCTGGTGGCCCTGCGTTGTTCGACGGAGGAGAGGAGGGACGGGATCGCGTCGGTGATGACCGTTCCGTCGAGCCGGGACATGAGGTAGAACGGCACACCCAGGACCGCCTCGTCCTCGCAGACGGCGATGATCTCCGGCACCGGTACGCCATGGGCGTGGAGGAGCTTCTGGATGCGGGCCTCGCGCACCATGTCATGCGTCGACTTCGGCAGCGGCGGGCGCGGACCACGGCGCAGGACGACGCAATCACCGCCGCGCTCGATCAGATAAGTCACGTTGGAGTGGCCGTCGCCGATGCGCTGCCACGCCAGCGGACCACGCCCGACGCCCTGCGCGTCGAGGAAGGCGGTGACCGCGTCGACGACCAGAAGCGGAGGACTTTCCAGGTGGCGCGCCTCGTCCCAGGTCGCGACGACCTCCACCCCGTCGGGAACGGTGTGCATCACGCGCCCCCGCCCCGACGGACGACGGCGTCGCCCAGGTAGCTCTCGCCGGCCTGGACCGCCGCGTTCCGGCCAGCCGAGGCCCGGCGGGCGATGGCCCACTTGTGGGTCTCGTTGGGGCCGTCGTAGATCCGGAACGGGCGGACCTCGTTGAGGTACTGCGCCAGCGGCAGACCGTCGGAGACCCCGTCACCGCCGCAGATCTGGATGGCACGGTCGACGACCCGGAAGATCGCCTCCGAGCAGTGCACCTTCGCGACCGAGGACATCGCCGAGCCCGCCTTGGGGTCGCTGTGGAGCAGCGCCGCCGTCTTGGTGATGATCGCGTCGGACGTCTCGATGTCGATCACCGACTCGGCGATCAGGTGCTGCGCCAGGCCGAGGGAGCCGATCGGCCCGCCGAACAGCTCCCGCCTCCCGGCCCGGTCCAACGCGATGTCGTGCGCCCGCCGCGCCAGTCCCAGCCACCGCATGCAGTGGGTGAGACGTGCCGGCCCGAGCCGCACCTGCGCGTACCGGAAGCCGAGCCCCACCTCACCCAGCACCGCATCGTCGGAGACGAAGCAGTCCTCGAGGTACAGGTGCGGATGGCCGCCGTCGATGGACCGGTCGACGGTGTGGATCGACTCGCCGACCCTGATGCCGGGGTTCGTCATGTCGACCAGGAACATGGTGGCCCCCTCAGGGGAACCGTCCACGCCCGGGGTGCGCGCCATGACGATGCAGAACCCGGCGCCGACGGCGCCGCTGGTGAACCGCTTGTGGCCGTCGATGATCCAGCCGCCCGCGGTGCGGACGGCCTTGGTCCGCAGGGCCGCCGGGTCGGAGCCGGCTCCCGGGTGGGGCTCGGTCATGCCGAAGCAGGACCGGATCTCGCCCGCGGCCAGAGGAACGAGGTACCGCTGCTTCTGTTCCTCCGTCGCGATCAGGTTGAGCATGTGCATGTTCCCCTCGTCGGGGGCCATGCAGTTGAGCGCGCTGGGGCCTATCGGCGAGTAGCCGGCCTCCTGCAGGATCGGCGACCAGTGCTCTATGGGCACCCCCTGCCCGCCGTACTCCTTCGGCACGTGCGGCGCGAAGACACCGGCGTCCTTCGCCGCCGCCTGCAGCCGGTCGCGCGTGACCTGGTCGAGGCGCCCGCCCGGCGCGGGTTCCTCGTCGACGACGATCTCCCGTATGAACCGGCGCGTGCGCTCACGCAGCTCCGCCACCTCGGGAGGGAGATGAGTGAAGGTCATGACAGTCCTTTCAGGGTCCGGTGACGCGGTAAGGATCGAGACGGGTTTCGACGCGGTCGTCATGCGGTGCCGCCGGCGACCATGAGGCCGCCGTCGACGGTGACGACCTGACCGGTCACCCAGGAGGAGTCGTCCGAGGCCAGGAAAGCCACGGCGGAGGCGATGTCCGAAGGCACGCCCAGACGCCGCATGGGATAGCCCATGGCCACCTCGGCCTCCTTGCCCTCGTACAGGGCCTCGGCGAACCGCGTCTTCACCACGGCCGGTGCCACCGCGTTGACGCGGATCTCAGGGCCGAGTTCGGCGGCGAGAGTCCTGGTCAGATGCGACACCGCGGCCTTGCTCACCCCGTAGAGACCGATGCCCGGCGACGGCGTCTCACCGGTCACCGAGGAGAGGTTCACGACGGCGCCGCGGCCCTCGGAGAACCGGAGCTTCTCGTGAGCCACCGCGTCCTGCACCCAGGCGAGGGTGGCCAGGACGTTGACCTCAAAAACCTTGCGGGCCGCGTCGAGGTCCAGCTCGACGAGGGGACCGAACGCCGGATTGATGCCCGCGTTGTTCACGAGGATGTCGAGTGCGCCGAACTCGCGTGCGACGGTGTCGAAGACCTCACGGCGGTGCTCGGGGTCGTCCGCCCTGCCGGCGACGGTGATAACGCTGCCCTGGGGGAGAGTGGCTGCGGCTTCTTCCAGCGATCCGGCTTTGCGCGCGGTGAGGCAGACACGCGCGCCCTCGGACACGAGCCGCTCGGCGATCGCGAAGCCTATTCCCCGGCTCGCACCGGTCACGATGGCGGTACGGCCGGAGAACCGGCCCACTCCGGTGTCGTTCTGGTTCAACGCGTTCAGTCCTTCGAGGGGAGGGGCGGCTGGGAGTTGCGGAGTTCGGCGCGCCGGATCTTGCCGCTCTGGGTCTTGGGCAGGTCGGCGATGAAGTGGACCTGGCGCGGGCACTTGTAGGCCGCCAGACGGTCCCGGCAGAAGGCGATCAGTTCCTCCTGCGTGGCGCTCAGCCCCGTCTTGAGCGAGACGTAGGCGACGACGGTCTCGCCGCGGTAGTCGTCGGGCTCGCCGATGACGGCCGCCTCGAGCACTGACGGGTGCTCGTACAGCGCGTCCTCGACCTCACGTGGCCAGACCTTGTACCCGGACACGTTGATCTGGTCCTTGAGCCGGTCCACCAGGTAGACCCAGCCCTGCGCATCGATGATGGCGACATCGCCGGTGCGGAGCCGGCCGCCGGGCATCGTCTGCTCGGTAGCCTCGCTCTTTCCCCAGTACCCGGGCACCACCTGCGGCCCGCTGAGCTCGAGCTCGCCCTGGTCCCCGTCGGGGACCGGATTGCCGTGCAGGTCCACGACACGTGTCGTGAGGTGCGGCAGCGGCATCCCGATGGACAGCGTCCCGCTCGGCAGATGGATCGGCGCCCTGCACCCCGGAGGAACGGCGATGACGGCGGACGTCGTCTCGGTCATTCCGTAGCCGTTGTAGATGTAGACGCCGAACCGCTCCTGGAACCGCTCGACGGTCGCCGGCGGGATCGGCGCACCGCCGGAGTACAGGGTCTTCACCGACGCGAAGTGCCCCGGTTCGGCCTGCGGGAGCTCGTAGATCGCGTTGAACGCCGTGATGGAACCGATCGTGTAGGTCACCCCGTGTTCGGCGAAGGCCTCCAGGACGACCTCGGGGTGGAACCGGCCCGTGAGGACGAGCGTGGTGTCGGTGAGCAGGGAGATCGCCGCGTTGGCCACCGCGCCGGTGATGTGGAACAGCGGGGCGATGGCAAGCACGACGTCCCCGTCGCTCACACCGGTCCACGACGCGCAGGTCGTCACCACGCTCAGGACGTTGCCATGGGTGTTCATGGCACCCTTCGGCGGCCCCGTCGTCCCGGAGGTGTAGGTCAGGAACGCGACGTCGTCACGGGCCAGCCGGACCGGCGTGGGCCGGGAACCGCTGAACTCCTCGATCAGCGCCACGACGTCGCCGTCCGGTGCCGGGGCGGGGCGTCGCGTCGTCGCAAAGACCCGCGGGTCGTTGCGCGACTGGTAGTCCAGCGCCGACGCGCTGATCAGCCATTGGACCGTGCTGCCTGCCAGGGTGTCGAGCGTCTCCTCGACGTCCGCGTCTGCGCACACGATCCCGACGGCCCCGGCATCGTCGACGATCCGGCGGAGCTCGTGCCGCCGGTACATCGGATTGAGCCCCATCGCCGTGGCACCGAGCTTCCACAGCGCCAACAGCGCCAGCGCGTACTGAGGGATGTTCTGCAGGTAGACGCCAACGCGGTCGCCCTTCCTGGTCCCGCGGGCCTCGAACGCGGCCGCGAGGGCGTCCGACGCCGCGTCCACGTCCTGTACTGAGAGGGAGCCGTCGAAGTAGCGCAGCGCCGTGGCGCCCGGATTCTTCGCCACGCGTGCTTTCCACGCGGCCACAAGAGAGTCGTGGACGACCGTCACCTCTGCTGTGACGTCGGCCGAAGGCAAGGAATCCCGCCGTGGGTCATCAGGAACCGTCACTTCTCGTCCCTCCTGCCTGCGTCCTTCGCAGGCATGGTTACCGAGCGCTCGCTCGGTATGGCATACGTCAAACTATGGCTACCGAGCGCTCGCTCGGTAGATCTATGCGAAACTGTGGTTACCGAGCGATCGCTCGGTGAAGGATTGATGCGGCGGAAGCGCCATGTCAAGAGGTTCGCCCCGGGCCGCGGACAAGGCGAGTCCGCGTGGGCTGCATACTGAGCGACGAAGATCCGGGGCGAGGGGAGCGCTGTGACCAAGACCGAAGCCGGTACGTCCTGGAGGACGTACTCGGCCAGTGGACTGCCACCCATCCTCGAGACCGCACTGGCCTGCTTCATGGAGCACGGCTACCACGGGACGACGATCCGGACGGTGGCCTCCCGGGCGGAGCTCTCCGTGCCAGGGCTCTATTACCACTACGAATCCAAGCAGGCGCTGCTCGTCGCCCTCGTCTCCTACGCCATGGACGACCTGTGGCAACGCAGCACCGCGGCCCTGGAAGAAGCCGGCGACGACACACAGCGGAGGCTGGACCTGCTCGTGGAATGCCTCGTGCTGTTCCACGCCCACCGACGAGACCTCGCGTTCATCGCCTACAGCGAGATCCGCAGCCTCACCGGGGATGCCCGCACCACCTACATCGCTGCCCGGGACCGCCAGCAGCGCCTCATGGACCTCGTCATCGAGGAAGGTGTCGCGCACGGGGACTTCGTCACCCCGTACCCGCGCGAGGCCAGCAGGGCGATCGTCACCATGTGCACGGGGGTCTCGCAGTGGTACCGCGCCGACGGTGAGCACTCTCCGCAGGAGCTCGCGGAGCGGTACCGCGAGATGACCCGCATGACGGTGGGCGCACTGGCCGTGCCTCGGCCCTGACGGACCGGCTCGTCATGCGTCCACCATGACGAGCCACCGTGGTCTCCGTGCCGTCAGGAGACGGTGAAAGGGCGCGAGACGCCGGTGAACGCGGTGATCGCACCCGTGAGGCCGTGCTTCGCGTCGCCGTAGTGGGCGATCCGGTACGTGCCCGGCGGGGTTCCGGGCGCGATGTCCCAGGTGACGGTCGCGGTGGACTCCCCGGTCAGGGTGCTGGTGCGCTGCCAGCGGTACGTGGTCTGCCAGTCGCCGTCGTCGAGATGCCGCGTCCAGCTGCCGTCCTTCAGCTGCTGGACCTCCAGGAACGTGCCGCGCCGGCGCAGATTGTTCTTGGGGTGCCCGGTGACGAAGACCACGGCGACGGCCTGGCCCGCCTGGTAGGCGGCCGCCGCATCGGTGAGGACCTGGCCGTAGGAGCGGAGCAGGCCGGGGTTGTCCATGATCACGCCGGACTGGATGTTCAGCGTGCCGATGGCCGGGTCGGGCGGCAGCTCGCCGAGCGGGAGGGTGATGCCGTTGCGCAGGGCGGAGGCCAGCTTGGTGAACTCCTGCTGGTAGGCGGGCGTGGTGTACTTGCCGAACAGCGTGGAGGCGCCCTCGTACTGCTGGCCCTCGTACTCTTCGGGTGTGGTGACGTACTGGCTGTAGCCGTTGGTGTAGCCCTGCATGAGCACGTTCTCCAGGGGGACGCCGAGTTCCTCTGCCACGGCCCGGCGGATGCGGAGTCCGGCGACGATCGTGAACTCTGCGGGGCCGCCGATCAGGTAGAGCTGGCCGATCTTGAGCAGCTGCAGGGGCAGGACGTCGGGTGTCGCCTGGAGCAGTCCGCTGGGGACGACCGAGGTCTTGGGTGCCTGCTCGTCGGCGAGCCATTGCGGAACCGCGGAGTTGATCTGCTCGATCAGCGGCGCGAGCGGAGACGGCGTGCCCTCGAACAGACCGGGGATGCCGGGTCCGTCCTCGATGCTGCCGGCCAGAGTGGACAGCCCGATGACACCCGAACTGGTGTGGTGGGTGCGGCCGTCGGGGGTGTAGCGGCCGTCGACCTGGACCTGGGACATGTCGACGTAGCGCAGCCGGGAGTCGATGCCCCCGCTGATGGGGGTGGTGGCACGAGCGTGGATGTGCTGCGCGGCGGTGGCCTGGCGCAGGCCGATGATCCGGGTGTTCTCGAACTCGTCCTCGGTGGGGCCGGATCCGGGGCTGAGATGGAGGTTGGGCGACATGTCGCCGGCGCTGGTCTGAGGGAAGGCGGCCACGAAGCCGGGCGTGCCGTCGAGGTAGCGCACCCCGGCTGTGTCGTGCTCCCACGTGTAGGCGGCGTAGCCCTTGTTGTCGCCGCTGATCAGCGTGTTGGTGTTGGTCATGGAAGTGCCGTGGGTGGGGAACCAGCTGATCGCGCCGACATCTGTGTGGCCCTGGCGGAAGCGAAGCACGGTCATCACGGGGTCGATGCCGAGGGGGTAGACGTCCTTGTCCGCCTGGGGGTTGAGCTCGAAGGCGGGGCGGGAGCGGTTGACGCTCGCGTCGGTGAGCTCGCCGCGGCCGAGGGCGATGGTGCCGGGTTTGAGGTCGGCGTGGGCGGCACTGATGGCCTCGACGATGCCGGCGACCACGGCGTCGAAGTTCTGCTGCTGGAAGCCGCCGATCGACAGGTTGTAGACGAGATCGTGGGCGCACCCGCCCGGTCCCGAGTGAGTGTGGGTCGCGCTGAGGGAGACGTTCTGCTCGGTGTAGGCGGTGCCGTGCGCGGCGGCGAGCCGGGCCAGCACCGCCTGGAAGACGGCGAACGGGAGGAGACCCTGGTCGGTGTTGCACCAGGCGATGCGGTTGCCGCTCGCGGGGTCGACGATGACGAACGCCCGCGCCCTCAGCCGCTGGTGGATGCCGCTGGTCCGCTGACCGATCATGGAATAGCCCATCATGCCGCTCTCGGCTGCGGCGCCGGTGATGTCGGCGATTCCGCGGCCGACCAGGTACGGGGACGGGACGGGCTTGTCCGCTGCGGCAGCCTGACCGGTGCCGAGCGCCATGCCGCCGGCGACCGCGGCCATCAGCTGAAGTCCTCGCCTGCGCGTGAATGCTGTCGTTTCCACGTTTCCTGCCTTCGCATCGATGGAGGTATCTCTCGGGGTATGACGTGGCCGACCGCGGTTTCGCGATCGGAGGACATCCGACAGGCGCTGCCGGCCTCACTGCTCGACCCATGCGGAGCGGGACACACGGAGGTGCCCCGCCCCGCGCTCATCACCAGCCCCGCATGTCGACCGGCCATTGTTCGAGCACCTGCGTGCCGTCGACCAGGTGCAGGGTGTCGTGGAGCGCCACGGTGGGATCGACATGGGCGGGGCGCACCCGGATGAGGTCTCCCACGGCCGGTCGCGGCACGCCGGCGGTGCGGAACGTGGTGTGCTCGTCGGAGCAGAACCAGACCTCGGTGCCGTCGATGCTCGGAAGCCCGTGGTCAAGACTGAGCGCCTTCAGGCCGACGTCGACGACGGCCCAGCCGTCCGACACCGAGATGACCCGGCCGAGAACGAACAGCGCCTGCTGGAAGGGCTGGCCGAGCTGCTGGTAGGCGGTGTCCATGAGGGCGTACGAGCCGGCCTGGATCTCGTTGGCCCACGTGTTGACGGTGTAGGTGCCGGTTCCTCCCGCGCTGATCAACTCGCCTCCGACGTCGGCGCTCGCGGCGAGCAGATGTTTCATCGCTTGCTCCGTCTGTTCCCGGCGCTCCTCCTCCGACTCCACCAGCATGAGATGACCCTCGTAGCCCATGACCCCACGCACGACCAGTCCGGCCTGTCGGGCGAGGTCGGCGAGCCGGCCCGCTTCGCCTGGCGCGCAGCCGCAGCGTGGCAGTCCGACGTTGACGTCGATGACGACCTCACGGACTCCGCCGGCAGCGGCGGCCTCGATCGTCTCGGCCGAGTCCACGGCGACGGTCACTCTGTGCCCGTCCTTGACGAGACGTCCCAGGCGCCGGGCGTCGAGCACCTCGTTGGCCAGCAGGAGGTCCGCGCCGAGGCCGGCCGCGGCCATGGTCTCCACCTCGCGGATCGTCGCGCAGGTGAAGCCGTGATGCCCGTTGGCGTACTGGAGCCGGGCCAGACTCGAGCACTTGTGTGCCTTGACGTGCGGCCGGAGGCGCGCGCCGGGCAGGGCTGCACTCATCGTGTCGAGGTTGTGCCGTAGCGCCGCCTGGTCGACCAGGAGAGCGGGCGTCTGCAGTTCACTGATCAGCATGCCTGCTGCCCCTTACGAGTCTGGATGTCGGCCTGGACGGAGCCGTCGGCCGGCGGTGTGGTGCCCGGGCCTGCCACGGGTCCGAGCACTCGGCGCAGGTGGGCGTTGGTGAAGGTCCCCTGCGGATCGAGCTGCGAGCGGACCGTCTGGAATCGATCCCACGCCGGGTAGCGGGCGGCAAGTCCGTCCGCCTCCATCAGGTGCCGCTTGCCCCAGTGCGGCCGGCCCTCGAAGGCCAGGGCGATGTCCTGAACAGCCCGGAAGTAGGGCTCCCAGGGCATGCCCTGATACATGTGAACGGCGAGATAGGCAGTCTCCCGGCCATAGGCCGGACTCAGATGGGACAGTTCGTCGGGTGCCACGAACCGCACCTCGATCGGGAAGCCCACATCGAGGCGATCGCGGTCGATCACCCGCAGGATCTCCTGGAGAACCTCGGCGCACGCGGCGCGCGGCACCGCCCACTCCATCTCGGTGAACCGCACCGAACGTCTGCTGGCGAAGACACGGTGGCTCTGATCGACGTACTCGGACGGCGCCATGAGCCGGGTGATGGTCCGGTTCAGACGCGGGATCTGGGACGGGAAGCGACGCCCCGCACGGCATACCGCCTCGAGGATGCCGTTCTCGGCGAACTCCGCGATCTTCTGTGCCAACTCTCGGGGCGGCCGGACTGCCTCGTCGGTGCGGTTGTTCACCTTCACCAAGGCGGCATCGGTGTGGGGAAAGAGGAAGAACTCGAAGTGATCGTTGGTGTCGACGAGTTCGTCCAGACGCCCGAGCGTCTCCGTGAGCTTCATGGACGTGCTTCCGGCCCGCAGCGCGAAGGCCGGTACGACGCGCAAGGTATAGCTTGTGATCACGCCTAGTGCGCCAAGGCTCACGCGGGCCGCCCGCAGGACCTCAGGCTCGGCGTTCGTACAGCTCAGCTTGGTGCCGTCGGCCAGCACGAGGTCGAGGGCCTCGATCTGGGTGGCGAGGTTCCCCAGCATCCGGCCCGTTCCGTGAGTGCCGGTGGACATGGCTCCCGCGATGCTCTGCCGGTCGATGTCGCCGAGGTTGGGCAGTGCGAGTCCGTGCTGGGCGAGCTGGACGTTCAGATCGGCCAGGCGGGTGCCGGCGCCGACGGTGACCAGCCCTGCCTCGGTGTCGACGTGCTGCAGGCCGCTCAGCCGGTCCAGGTTCAGCAGCAGGCCGTCGGTGCAGACCTGGTCGCTGAACGAGTGGCCGGCCCCTACGACACGGACGGTCTGGCCCGCGGCGGCCGCACTGCTTGTGGCACTGGCGAGTTCGTCGACCGACTGAGGTTGCAGGATCCGGCTGGGCCTACAGGTCTCGTCGCCGGCCCAGTTGGTCCAGGCGCCGCTCGGGCTCATGTTCTGGTTCATCCTTCCACCGCACGCGCCGGGAGGCCCTCGGGGTTCGGGTGCTGCCGGTCCGATGTCGGCACTCCGGCCTCGCCTCTGGCGAACCGGGGCCGCAGTCCGGCGAGCCACCACACCGTGGCGAGCGCCAGCCCGCCGAGCACGTAGTAGTTCGCGCTGCGGAACTCGTCCGGAAGCGTCAGCGTCAGGATCACGGCGATGAGATAGACGAGGGAGGCGACGAAGACGGCACCGGCGAAGCGGCCCAGGTTGAAGGCATCCTCGACGGCTTCCAGCTGCCGCCGCTTGTAACCGTAGGCGAGCACGATCAGCAGGTAGACGAGATACGGCAGCACCGCCGTGGCGCCGACGAGCGTGCCGAAGACGTTCGAGCTGTTGTAGCCGAAGATCACGACAGCGACGTTGAGCGCGTACGCCACAACGAGCGCGGGGACCGGTGTCTTCGTCGTGGGATTCACCCGCATCAGCAGCGCGGAGCCGGGCAGCATGTTGTCGCGTGCCATCGCGAAGATCAGGCGTGCGATGACCGCGGCAGAGACCACCATCAGCGCGAACATCGCGAAGACCACCACCCCCACGAAGGTACGAGCGAGCCCCTCGCCGAGCCAGTACTGGAACACGGCGGGCAGGCCGCCGGCCGCGAGGACCTCGTAGCTGGGGATCGCCACAGTGAAGCCGATGAGCACCAGCATGCCCAGGACCACCGAGACCACGACGCTGCCGATGATCGCGCGAGGCACGGAGCGCTTGGCGTCGACCGCCTCCTCGGCCACGTCCGCCGCGGCTTCGAAACCGGCCAGTGTGTACACGCCGACCAGGGACGCCAGCGCGATCGCGTACCCGTAGGAGTGTCCGGGCAGATGGTGGTGCTCGGTGAGATATCCGATCCCGTGGTCCGAGTCCTTGACCCCTCCGACCCAGAGGAAGAACAACAGCAATGCCAGCACGACCGTGCCCAGGATCTCCGCCAGTACGGCGACGTTGTTGATCCGAGCCGCCACCTGCACGCTGATGATGTTGACGAGGTACGCGACCGTGAGCACCAGCAGCGCGATGAACAGCGTCATGCGCGGCGAAGCGTCGTCGATGCCGAAGACGTACTCGGTCAGCGGCGCCACCGCGAGATAGACGATGCCGGGCACGCCCACGGCGGCATACAGGATTCCCAGCGCGCCGATGAACCAGCCGTAGCCGGGCCCGACCAGCCGCGACCCCCACTGATAGCCCGCGCCGGCCAGCGGGATCCGGGTCCCCAGCTCGGATATCACCAGGGCGACCAGCAGCTGGCCGACGCCCACCGCGGGCCAGATCCAGATGCTGACCGGGCCCAACTGGGTTATTCCGAAAGTGAAGTTGAGGAACACGCCGGTGGCGATGGACATGATGGAGAACGAGACGGAGAACAGCGAGAACCAGCTCAGCGTCCGGCGGAGCTCCTGCCGGTACCCGAACTCGTTGACCGTCTTCTCGTCTCCCGTCGGCTCCTCCGGCCCTGGCCCGGTCATTCGGCACTCTCCGCACCGAGTGCGTACGCGACGACCCCGTTGAGCACGTCCCCGTAGGGCGGGAACATCACATCGATGAGATCGTCCTTGCCGCGCCTGACGATGCCGCGCGGGTTGGAGAACTCCCGGAAGCCGTCCACGCCGTGGTGGCGCCCATGGCCGCTGCGGCCGATCCCGCCGAAGCCAAGCGCCGGCACGGCACCCTGCACCGCACAGGTGTTGACGCACGCCCCGCCGGAAACGGTGGTGGCCAAGACCTGCTCCGCGGCATCGCCGTCCTGCGCGAAGACGTACAGCCCCAGAGGCCGATCACCATCGTTGACGTAGGAGACGGCATCCTCGATCCGGTCGTAGGGCTTGATCGGCAGGATCGGGCCGAAGATCTCCTCGCGCATGAGGGCGAGGTCGTCGGGCGGGTCGACCACGAGTGTCAGCGGCATCTGGCGGGTGGCCGTGTTCGGGTCGACGTCGCCGATCTGCACCACCTCCACTCCCCGGGCCCGGGCCTCCTCGACCAGGCCGACGAGCCGGTTCAGGTGGCGTTCGGTGATGATGCCCGTACAGTCCGGCGAGGAGGCGAAACCCGGTACCTGCTCCCGCATGTGCGACGTCACCAGCTCGGTGAACCGGGTCATGCCCTCCCGCGGCACCAGGCAGTAGTCGACGGTGATGCACATCTGCCCGCTCTTCACGAGCTTCGTGCCGACGATCTGCGCAACTGTCTCCGCGGTGACGCTGTCCTCGTGCACGATCGCGGGGCACTTGCCTCCGAGTTCGAGCGTCGTCGGCACCAGGTTCTCGGCGGCCGCTCGGGCGACCAGGCGCCCGACCTCGGGGTTCCCCGTGTACAGCAGGTGGTCCCACGGCAGGGTCGGGAACTCCTGAGCCAGTCCCAGCCCGCCGGTGACGACGGTGACCTGCTCGGGGTCGAACGCCTCGGCCATCATCTCGCGCAGCAGAGCCGAGCATGCCGGGGTGTACTCCGACGGCTTGATGATCACCCGGTTCCCGGCCGCGAGCATGTCGGCGAGGGGACCGAGCGAGAGATCGAACGGAAAGTTCCAGGGCGAGATCAGACCGATGACGCCCTTGGGCTGATGGCTCATCGAGACGTGCGCTGTTCCCAGAAGCCCGGCTTCGGCCGGGCGGACGTCCGGCTCCATCCACGCTTCGAGGTGTTCGGCGGCGAAAACGGCACGTCCGGCGACACCGAGGACTTCGACAAGATCGGCGAACCCCTCGGGGTGCACCGCGAAGTCCGCCGACAGCGCGTCCCGGATCCGGTGCCGGTACCCGGTGATCACTCCTGCCAGCGCCCCCAGGTTCAGGCGACGCTGGTCGATGCCCGGTGCGGGCTCGCGCAGAACAGCCGTCCTCTGCGCGGCGAACGCGGCACGCAACTCGGCAATGGCATCGGCATCGCCCTGATCGTCACCGGAGCCGACGGTTTTCGTAAAGTTCATCGCTCTCCCCTTGGCCCATCGCGGATGGCTCATGGTCGCGGCGAGCTGGGGGTGAGGAGAAACATCAATATCGGCGGCTTCCACAACCCTGAGGCTGTGGATCTGAACCCGTGGCCGCTGGGCAATCTGCTGGTGGCTCAGCGGCTCCGGACATGCCGCTGTCCCCTCCCCGGCCTGGTCTGCGGTAGGGGAGGGGTGGGGGAGTCGGGTCGGATCAGCCGGGCTGCAGGGTGGCAGCCGCGGCGCGGATGAAGGTCATGGCCACCTCCAGGTCACCGGGCTCGGACTGGTGCGTCAGCTCACCGATCACGCTCGCCACCGTGGCCGCCAGGATGCGCGGGGCGAAATCGTCGGGGCGCCAGCCCTGCTCTTCGGCGAGGAGTCGGGCACCGTCCTGGATGACGTCGGTCAGCCGGCCACGGCAGAGCCCTTTGAGCTGAGGGTTGGACTGGATCATCCGGTCGTGGAGCTCGTCGAACTTGTCCGGGGACTCCGCCTGTTCGCGCAGCCACTGCTCCACGGTGTCGAGGATGCCCTGCCCGGCAGGCCTGGCGTGCAACGCCGCGGCCAGCTGGTCGACGAACGCGTTGAAGTGCGCCATCGCCAGTTCCAGCTTGGTGGGGAAGTACAGGGTGACCGTGCGCGGAGAGACCTCTGCCGCTTCGGCGATGTCGGCGATGCTCGTGGCGTCGAAGCCCCGCTCGGCGAACAGCTCGTAAGCGGCGGTGAGGATCGCTTCCCTGCGTCGAGCCTTGCTGCGTTCCCTGAGGCTGTCTCCCGTCATGCCGGAAGCTTACCATCGGTAGCTAATTTACAGTCGACTGTAAAAATGCGTTACTGTGTAGTGCGTGGTGGAGGTGACCGCTCTGACTCCTCCACCACGCTTATCTACCTTTCGCCCCCGTTGATCAGAGTTTCGACCGGTTAGGAATGCTTCGATGGCCTCACGCCTATACGCCTGGGCGCGCTGGATGATTCGCCGCCGCCGATGGGTGATAGCCACCTGGATCGTCCTTCTCACGGTCATCGGAGGCCTGGCGGCGACCCTTCACGGAGAGAGGACCACGGAGTTCTCGGTCCCCGGTGTCGAAGCGCAGCAGGCGCAGGACCTTCTGAAGGAGAAATTCCCCCCGGCTGCGGGTGGCGTCGTACGGATCGTCGTCGCCGCCCCCGAGGGAAAGACCGTCACGGACCCGGCGCAGCAGCAGGCGCTCAGCGCCGTCCTCCGCAAGGCCGCGTCGGTGCCCGGCGTCATCACGGTCACCCAGCCGACCTCGACCGGTACGATCTCGGCCGACCGGACCATCGCCTACTCCGATGTCCGATTCGCCGAGGAAGCGTCCAAGGTCGAGCAGTCCGCCAAGGACGAACTGGCCACCGCGGTGGAGCCCCTCCGGGATGCGGGGATGCAAGTCGAGCTCGGCGGCTCGGCCATGCTGCCGGAGTCCAAGGCAGGAGGCCCGGCCGAACTGGTCGGCGTCGTTCTCGCCTTCGTGATCCTCGCCGTCGCGCTCGGCTCCCTCGTCGCGGCCGGACTGCCGCTGGTGACCGCGCTCCTGGGTGTGGCCGTCGGCGTGCTCGGCACCCTGTTCGTCTCCGGCTTCGTGCAGATGACGGGCACCGCGACCGTGCTGGCACTGATGATCGGCCTGGCGGTCGGGATCGACTACGCGCTGTTCGTCATCTCCCGGCACCGCGAGCAACTCTCCGACCCCGAGATGGACTGGGAGGAGTCGATCGCACGCGCCACCGCCACAGCCGGCAGCGCGGTCGTCTTCGCTGGAGCCACGGTCGTCATCGCACTGGCGGCACTCGCCATCACCGGTATCCCGTTCCTCACGATCATGGGCCTGGCCGGTGCCGGCACCGTCTTGGTCGCCGTTCTGGTCGCCGTCAGCCTGCTTCCGGCGGTACTGGGAGTGTTCGGCGAGCGGATGCGCCCGCGCCGCCCCAAGCGGAACAGCAAGCGCAAGGACCGCGCCGCCGGTGCCTGGGGTCTGGCCTGGGCGCGCATGGTCACCCGCAAGCCGGCCCTCGTCCTGCTTGCCGGCATCGTCGGACTGCTGGCGCTTGCCCTGCCCGCCCGCGACCTGCGTCTCGGGCTGCCCAGCTACGCCTCACAGCCTGAGTCCAGCACGCAGCACAAGAGCTACGACCTGCTCACCGAGGGCTTCGGGCCCGGCTTCAACGCCACCCTCATCACCGTGCTGGACACCGAACACATCCCGCAGAACCAGCGGGAAGCCACCGTGACCCAGCTGCGTGGCACGCTGGCCGCGGACAAGAACGTGGCCGCCGTCTCACGCCCGATAGCCAGCCCCTCCGGCGGCGTCGTGGTCATGGGAGTGTTCCCGAAGTCGAGCCCCGACGCCCAGGCCACGACCGACCTGGTCCACCGCATGCGTGACCAGGCGCCCAAGATCGCCGACACGGGCGGTGCCCTCTACGTCACCGGCCAGACGGCCATGGCCATCGACGTCGCCGGCAAGCTCGGCGAAGCGCTGCCTCTGTTCATCGGTGTCATCGTCATCCTGGCGCTGATCCTGCTGGCCATTGCCTTCCGGTCGATCTTGGTACCCCTCAAGGCGGCACTCGGCTTCCTGCTCTCGGTCGGCGCAAGCCTGGGCGCCTCCGTCTGGGTCTTCCAGCAGGGCCACCTGAACGGTCTGCTCGACGTGGCATCCACTGGACCGGTCACCAGCTTCCTCCCGATCCTGCTCACCGGCGTGCTGTTCGGCCTCGCCATGGACTACGAGGTGTTCCTCGTCAGCCGGATGCGCGAACACTACGAACACAGCAAGAATCCGGCTGAGGCGATCGCCCAGGGCGTCTCCAGCAGCGCACGGGTCATCGTGGCCGCCGCACTGATCATGGTCGCGGTCTTCGGCGGCTTCATCTTCAACGAGGACCCGATCGTCAAGGCCATCGGCTTCGCGCTCGCCATCGGCGTGTTCATCGACGCCTTCGTCGTCCGCATGACGCTTGTGCCCGCGGCCATGGCCTTGCTCGGACGACGTGCATGGAGCATGCCCCGCTGGCTCGACCGACTGCTCCCGGACGTCGACATCGAAGGCGCGCGTCTGCCCGCCGTGGCTGCGGCCGAACCTGGCGCGCACCCGCAAACCGAGAAGAAGACCCCGCGCCGCAAGGCATCCACCCGGGTCTGACCTCCCTGATCTCCGAGGCCGCCGACGCCGTGGGGGCCCGACGGCCTCGGATAACACCCTGCACCTCCCTTGGGACAAGGAGGTGCAGGGTGTTTTTTTTGCGTTCCACGTGCCGCTTGGCTGGCCGCAGGTGTCGCCCGCATCGCTGTGCGAGCGCCTCGGATGCCTGGTGAATCCCGAATGTTGACACTGCACACTCCGGCCGTGTAATGTATGCGATGTAAACATCCGGCTCTCGGGTATATCGGGACAGAAGCGGGCATTATCGCCCCCTCTCGGTATCGTGCTCGCGGCGCGCTCGGCATCGGCCGGCAAGCGGAAATGCCGCGGACGCCTTGTACTCAACACCCCGCAAGAGCCCTTCATCTCAGTTGTGAGAACGGAGTTGTCGTGAAGGCTGTATCGATCACGGAGAACGGTGGCCCTGAGGTTCTGCAGTGGGTCGAGGTCGAGGACCCGACACCCGCTGCCGGTGAGGTGGTCATCGACGTGGTGGCCAGCGCTCTGAACCGGGCGGACGTCATGCAGCGCTGGGGGCTCTACCCGCTGCAGCCGGGCTGGTCGCCGTACCCCGGGCTGGAGGTCTCCGGCCGCATCAGCGCCATCGGCGAAGGAGTCACCGGCTGGCAGGTGGGCGATGAGGTTTGCGCTCTGCTGACCGGAGGCGGCTACGCGCAGAAAGTAGCGGTTCCCGCCGGACAGCTGCTAACGATTCCCAAGGGGGTCGGGCTGACGGAGGCGGCGGGTCTGCCCGAGGTCACTGCCACGGTCTGGTCCAACATCGTCATGACCGCGGGCCTGAAGGCCGGCGAGACGATCCTCGTGCACGGCGGCGCCGGCGGTGTCGGCACGATGGCGATCCAGATCGCCAAGGCACTGGGCGCTCGTGTCGTCACGACGGTCGGCGGAGCGGAGAAGGCTGCTCAGGCCCGGGAGCTGGGCGCCGATGTGGCGATCGACTACCGCACCGAGGACTTCACGGAGTACGGCCCCTATGACGTGATTCTCGATGTCGTCGGCGGTGACTACCTGGAGCGCAACGTCCGCTCTCTGGCAGCCGACGGCCGACTGGTCATCATCGGCCTGCAGAAGGGCCTCGAGGGCCAGCTCAACCTCGCCGAGATCGTGTTCAAGCGGGCCTCCGTGCACGGCACCACCCTGCGGACCCGCTCCAAGGCACACAAGGCCGAGATCGTGGCCGAGGTCCAGAAGAACGTCTGGCCCATGATCGAGAACGGCACCGTGAAACTGGTCATCGATCAGACCTTGTCCATGGCCGACGCCGCCGAAGGACACCGCCTCATGGAAGCCGGCGGCCACCTGGGCAAGATCCTCCTCGTCAACGACGAGAGCGCGTGACGGCAGGCTGCTGAACGCCACGCTCATCGCGCACGGCACTTCACCGCCGCGATGGAGTCAGCGCCCGAAGATGCAGGCTCATGGGGAGGCAGGTCCTTGGCCGGCCTCCCCGGCGGCCCACCGATCGGCGGGCACGGAACGGAGCACATCCGGCAGCCGGGGCACCCCCACAGGCCAAGGGGAGGCAACCGACTGCCGCACGGGAGGAAGGGTCGTCATGACCAAGGTGTTGTTTGTCGTCTCTGCGGCGGATCGTTGGACGTTGCGGGGTGGGGAGGTGCATCCGTCGGGGTTCTGGGGTGAGGAGCTGGCGATGCCGCACAAGATCTTCACCGAGGCCGGGTGGGAGATCACGATCGCGACGCCGGGTGGGAAGGTTCCGACGCTGGATGCGTTGAGCATGGGGCGGACGGCGGGGTGGCCGTCGAAGTTGCGTGAGGTGGCGGCCTATCTGGAGTCGATCCAGGCCGAGCTGGACAGGCCGCGGGTGCTGGCGGAGATGGATCCGGATGATTTCGATGTGGTGTTCTATCCGGGTGGGCATGGGCCGATGGAGGATCTGTCGGTCGATGCGGATTCGGGGGCGTTGATCACGCGGGTGTTGCGTTCGGGGAAGCCTTTGGCGTTGTTGTGTCATGCGCCGGCTGCGGCGTTCGCGGCGCAGAACGAGGACGGGTCGTGGCCGTTCACCGGGTATCGGATGACGGGTCTTTCGAACCTGGAGGAGAAGTTCAACAGCTTCGGTCGTAAGGCGGTGTGGCTGCTGGAGGACCGGCTGCGGGAGAGCGGGGCCGAGTACTCCAAGGCGCGTCTGCCGTTGCGTCCGTATGTGGTCGTCGACCGCAACCTGTACACCGGCCAGAACCCCCCGTCCTCCGAGCGCCTCGCCGAACGACTCGTCGCAGAGCTGCGAGAGCCGGTGCTGGAGGTCACGGTGTCGCGAGTGATCAAAGCCTCGCGCGAAGAACTGCACGCCTTCGTCAGTGACCTCACACGGATGGGGGAGATCAGCCCGGAGAACAAGAACACCCGCTGGACACAGCCAGGCAAACGGTTCATTGGCCGCAACGCGATCGGCCCGTTCTACCGATGGTCGATGGGCGGTACGGTGACCGAGAACGTGCCAGGCGCCTCGTTCGCGTTCCTGACCGACTCGCCGTCCGAGACTCACTGGCGGTACACGTTCGAGCCGGTCGAGGACGGTACCCGCGTCACGGAGACGATGCGCAAGCATGCCCCGCAGATCCGCCCGGTCGTCTTCCTTCAGGACCTCTCCGGCGCCCGCGACCGTCGCGCCCACCTCGAGAGCGGCATGCGGAAAACCCTGGAGCGGCTCGCTGCCAAGTTCGAGAACACCGCGTAGCCCGTCTTTCCCGAACACCTGCGCCAGGGCCGATCACGATCAGGAGCCCTTGGACGCCCCCGATCTCCGAGGTCGCCGACGCCGTGGGGGCCCGACGGCCTCGGATCACACACCCTGCACCTCCCTTGGGACAAGGAGGTGCAGGGTGTTCTTCGTGCTCCGCCCACCGGCAGGTAGGCGATGGGCGTCGGGATGCGACGGACCCGTGCCGTGACAACACCCACGGAACCCATCACCTGTGCTTGCCCCGGGGGTCGCGGACCGCCAGGAGCGCCGCGCCGATGTCCGCCGCCGTACGCGGATCGGTGAGGGAGCGGCCTGTCAGTTCTTCCACGCGGCGCAGCCGGTAGCGGACCGTATTGGGGTGGACGAACAGGCTCTGAGCCGCAGCGCCGGCAGAGCCGGCGGCAGTGAACCAGTGCTCCAGCGTCGTCAGGAGGCGGCTTCGCTCCGGAGCCGGCAGATCGATCACCGGCTGGAGGACTGCCTCCACCAGGTGCGCCGCCTCGGCCGGGGCCGCGGCGACGACCATGGCCAGCGGATTGTCGTCGAATCGTGCGACACCAGTACGGCCACTTCGCAGCCCCGCCAGAGCCAGACGGGCGAAGCGCAGTGCCTGCGGAGTGTCCTGCAGGGCTTGGAAGCGCGGGCTGAATCCGACGCGGGCATGAGCGCGGCGCAGGACGCGCAAACACGCGGTCTCCGCCGTTGCGGTCGGCAGGGCGATCAAGGCGAGTTGCTGGTCGGGCAGCAAGCGCCAGACGGAAGGCAGCTCTTCCTGACGCAGAGCGGTCTCCGCTCCGGAGAGAGGCTCTTCGCCCGGAGCGCCGGCCTCCGCCACGGCGACCGCGTAGGGACCGTGCTCGGGTAGCCCCAGTTCGCGAGCCGCTTCCCACAAGGTGCGATCCGTGATGATTCCGGAGAACAGGGCCTCGACCAGTGTGGAACGCCTTGCCTGCCCCCTCGAGGTCAGCTCCGCGGCCTTCTCTCGGTAGGCCTCCGCGGTGGCCTCCGCGTACAGGCCGAACGACGCCCAGAACCGAGTCGACTCCGAGAGCAGAACGTCAGCGGAGACCTCGGTGCGTGCCTCCTCGAGGATCTCCGCCCACAAGAGCTCGGCACCGATGCGATACGCATGCAGCGTGTCCGCCAGCGGAACCCCCTGCTGTGCGCGTGCCCGGCCGGTCTCGCGCGCCGAACTCGCATCCGGGGCGCCTCCGTGGCGGAGGCTGGTCAGGATGAGGTCCGCGTTGGCGACGCAGGAACGTCGCAGCGAGTCGAAGGGGATCAGCGACTCGTCCTTGTAGGTGTCGACGTCCGAGCGGATGCGCTGCGCCATCCGCTCACCCAGTTCCGGAAGCCTCGCCTGAAGCGCTGAAGCGACGCCCGAGAGTCTCATTCCAGCAGCTTAACGCGCCTGTTTTGTTCCCGGCGACAATCTGGAGAGCCGGTCTTTGTCGCGTTGCCTATAGGACAGGAGTCCGGACACCTTCAAGATGTCTGTGGTGTAAACATTCGATGATGTCGTGTAACGGAGGCGGGTCATGGCCAATCTGGCGGGGTTCCTCGTGGAGACAGCACGACGGCAGCCCGAGCGCCCCGCGCTGCGTCTGGGCGAGCGGGTCGTCAGCTATGCGGAGCTGGACGAACACAGCGCGCGCTTCGCCGGGCTGTTGAGGGCTGAGGGCGTCCAGCCGGGAGACCGGGTCGCGCTGATGCTGCCCAACGTTCCGGAGTTCGTCGTGCTGTACTACGGCGTTCTGCGTGCCGGAGCGGTCGTCGTTCCGATGAACCCACTCCTGAAGACCCGGGAGACCGAGTATCACCTTGCCGACTCCGGCGCGGTGTGGCTCTTCGAATGGCATCAGGCGCCGGGTGAAGGCGCGAAGGGGGCCGCTGCCGCTGGAGTACGCCACACGGCCGTCGAACCCACCGAGCTCGCGGCCACGCTGGCCGCGCATGAGCCGCTGCCCGAGGTGGCCGGCACGGACGGCGAGGACATGGCCGTCCTGCTGTACACCTCAGGCACCACCGGCCGCCCCAAGGGGGCTGTTCTGACTCACGCGGGGCTGCGCCACAACACCGAGGTCAACAGCATCCAGATCCAGCGGATGACACCCGAGGACGTGGTGGTGGGTTGCCTTCCGCTGTTCCACATCTTCGGGCAGATCTGCACCATGAGCGCGGCCGTCCGCAGCGGCGCCTCGCTCGTGCTCATCCCGCGCTTCGACCCGCAGACCGTCCTAGACGCCATCACCCGCGAGCGGGCCACCGTCTTCGAGGGCGTACCGACGATGTACGCGGCGTTGCTCCAGCACCCGTCGGACACGGACGTGTCGACGCTGCGGATGTGTATCTCGGGCGGCGCTTCGCTGCCGGTAGGAATCCTGCACGGCTTTGAGCAACGCTTCGGCTGCCCTGTCCTCGAGGGATTCGGCATGTCCGAGACCAGCCCGGTGGTCTCCTTCAACCACCCCGACCGGCCGCGCAAGGCCGGATCCATCGGCACCCCCATTCGGGACGTCGAGGTACGTCTGCTCGACGACAAGGGCCAGGACGTGGCCCCCGGAGAGATCGGCGAACTGGCCGTCCGGGGACCCAACGTCATGAAGGGGTACTGGAACCGCCCCGAGGAGACGGCGGCGGCCATCCCCGATGGCTGGCTGCGCAGCGGAGACCTCGCCCAGGTGGACGAGGACGGCTACCTCTACATCGTCGACCGCAAGAAGGACATGATCATCCGGGGCGGCTACAACGTCTACCCGCGCGAGATCGAGGAGGTCCTCCACGAGCACCCGGCCGTCGCCCTCGCCGCGGTCTTGGGAATCCCGCATCCCGAACTGGGCGAGCAGGTCGCGGCCATGGTCGTGCTGCGCCCCGCCGCGCAGGCCACACCCTACGAACTGCGGCAGTACGTCAAGGAGCGCGTCGCGGCCTACAAGTACCCGCGTCACGTGCTGGTCGTGGACAAGCTGCCGCTGGGGCCGAGCGGCAAGATCTTGAAGAGGGAAATCATCCTGCCGACGGTCTGAGGCCGTATCTCAACCTGACAGCGTTGCTCCAGGACGATCGGTCCATCCTGCCTGCCACCACCCCGGAAGGCAGGCGGAAAGCTCGGTGGCACATGGGCATCAGCAGGAAAGGCAGAGATGACGATGCTGGTCCCGGACGGTTCGGCAGCCGGCGCGTCGACACGTCCACTGCGCAAGCATCAGGCAAGAGGTGAGCGCCGGATCGACCAGATCGTGGACGCGGCAGAAGAACTCATCGCAGACCTGGGAGTGGAGGCTGTCGGCATGAACGCCATCGCGCGTCACGCCGGTATCTCTCCTGGAAGCCTGTACCAGTACTTTCCGGGAAAGAGCGCCATCGTGGAGGAGTTGTGCCGACGTCTCGTCGGCCAACTTCAGCACATGGCAGGGCGAGCGTCACACCCCGGCTCTCGGCCTGCCCCGCAGGCGCCCGCGACCGCGCTCGACCACCTCCTCGAAGCGGCCGTGCTCCTCGCAGGGGAGCATCCCGCTCTTCTCCCCTTGCTCACGACAACAGAGCGCAGAGAGCAGAACGTGCTGCTCGAAGCCATCTCGCGAAGCCTGCCCGCGGGCGGGGCGCTGCCCGATGAGGACGTGGCCCGCGACTTGGCCACACGCATCTTCTGTTCAGGTGTCAGCCTGGCCGCGCAGCAGGCTGACCCCGGTGCACTTCTTGTACTCACCCGGCAAGCGGTTCTGAGCAGTCTCCGGGTGACCGCAGACCTGTAGTTCCCGCTTCACCGCCGGCGACGGGTGCGGCCGGCCTGTGAGCCTCGGCCCACGACCGATTTCTCACCCGCAGAGCGCGGACCATCTCCTGAGTCCTATGAGGCCTGCTTGGCGCGGACGCCTTCGGAGATGCGTTTGCCAAGGGGCGCGTCGATGTTCGTCCAGTACGTGAAGGCACGCTCCAGGACCGGCTCGCTCACGCCGTCGAGGAGGTGACCGACGACGTTGTTCACGAGCCGGTCGCGGGCCGCGTCGTCCAAGACCTCGCGCACGAGGGTGCCGGCCTGCCCCCAGTCGTCGTCCTCAGGATGTGAGACGTAGGCCGTCCGGGTGATCTCGCCGTCAGCGGTCCAGCTCGGCGGGCTCCCGTACCGCTCGGTGTCGGCGGCGGGCCCGCCCTTGGAGTTCGGCGCGTACACCGGGTCGGAGGTCTTCCGGTACGCCATCGCCCCGTCCTTCGAGTACGTGTGGACGTCGGCGACGGGCGCGTTGACCGGAAGCTGCTGGTAGTTGGTGCCGATGCGGGCCCGATGGGCGTCCGCGTACGAGAAGAGCCGGGCCAGCAGCATCCGGTCGGGGCTGGGCCCGATGCCGGGGACGAAGTTGTTCGGCTGGAAGGCCGCCTGCTCGATCTCGGCGTGGTTGTCGGTCGGGTTGCGGTCCAGCGTCATCCGGCCCACGGGGATGAGCGGGTAGTCGCCGTGCGGCCAGACCTTGGTGAGGTCGAACGGGTTGAACCGGTACCCGGCCGCGTCCTCGTACGGCATGACCTGCACGTGCAGGGTCCACGACGGGAAGTCCCCGTCCCGGATGTGCTCGAACAGGTCCCGCATGTGGAAGTCCGAGTCGACGCCGGCCATCCGGTCGGCCTCGTCCTGCGTCAGGAACTCGACGCCCTGGTCGGTCTTGAAGTGGTACTTCACCCAGAACCGCTCACCGGACGCGTTGATCCACATGTACGTGTGCGAGGTGTACCCGTTCATATGACGCCAGCTGCGCGGGATGCCGCGGTCGCCCATCAGCCAGGTGACCTGGTGCGCGGACTCGGGCGAGAGGGTCCAGAAGTCCCACTGCATGTCGTGGTCGCGCAGGTTGCTGTCCGCGCGGCGCTTCTGGGACCGGATGAAGTGCTGGAACTTCATCGGGTCCTTCACGAAGAACACCGGCGTGTTGTTGCCGACCATGTCGTAGTTGCCCTCGGACGTGTAGAACTTCACCGCGAAGCCCCGCGGGTCCCGCCACGTGTCCGGGCTCCCGCGCTCCCCGGCCACGGTGGAGAAGCGGGCGACCAGCTCGGTGCGCGTACCCGGCTGGAACAGGGCCGCCTTCGTATAGCGGCTGACGTCGTGCGTGACCTCGAAACGGCCGAAGGCGCCGCTGCCCTTGGCGTGCGGCTGGCGCTCCGGGATCCGCTCCCGGTTGAACTGCGCCATCTGCTCGATCAGGTAGGCGTCCTGGAGGAGGATCGGCCCCCCGGGGCCCACGGTGAGCGAGTGCTCGTCGCTCTCCACCGGGGCCCCGGAGTCGGTCGTCGTCCCAGGTCGGCTCTCGGTCATGGGTCTGCCTTTCGTCGTTGCGCACGCCTACCTTCCGTCCACTCGGCAGAGGCCGCTACCTGAGGCGCGGTGCCCCGTCGTCAACCGGGTGTGCCGTCGGCCGAGTCCGATGGTCCGACGACCCGCGTCACGGCGCCGGGGAACCCCGGGCAGGTCGGCTTGCCGGTGGGCGGGGATCCGGAGATCAACCCTCGATTGTTTGCAGCGCGTACTTCACCCGCCGGCAGCTGCGCCGAATCCGCGAGCCGCATGCCTGAGGGGCGAGGGCCGGCGATCCCGGTGCACGCCCTGATGTCCTCGTCGTGCCGCTGAAACGGTCAGCTGGGCTTGGGGGAGCCCTGGATCATCCGAACGATCCCGGATTCGCGGTCCCGTACTGATTCCGCAGCGCCGACGAATGACGCGATGAGCGGAGTCAGCTGGTTGGACCGGTGGGCCACGGCAACGGTCGAGCCGGGGTAGTCGTCGATGGGGACGAACCTGACACCAGGGTGGGGGGAGTAGCGGCGCGCTGCCGATGGCGTGATGTTGCAGGCCATCCCGGCGGCGACGACCTCCACTTCCTCGCTCTGGGAATGCGTCTCGACGAGGTGATGTACGGACCCGCTGCCGCGGTGGTTCGCCAGGGTCCAGAAGTCGTGCCAGACGGTGTCATCAGTACGACCGATGGCGATCGGCTCATCAAGAAGGTCCTGCACGCAGACGCGTTCGCGTGAGCCCAGCGGATGGGCTGTGCTCACGCCGGCCACGCACGGTTCGGTGAACAGGGGAGTGGTCACAAGGCCTTGCGTAGAGCTCGGCAGCCGGATGAACGCGACGTCCGTGGTCGCACTGGCCAAGCCGGCGGACGGGTCGGCGAAGGCGAACTCGTGCAATTCGACTCGGGCTTCAGGACGGCGTCTGGTGAACTCATTCAGGATGTGCGTGGTCAGTTCGAGAGCGGCGCCGACGATGAAGCCCACCCGCAACGTGGCCTGTTCCCCACGGCCTATGCTTCGGGCTTCGGCCACGCCCTGGTCGAAGCGGGTAAGCACTTCGCGGGCCGTCGTCAGAAATGCTTGGCCTGCGGGGGTGAGCTCCACCTTGCGGGAGGAGCGCTGCAGCAACGCCGTCCCGAGGTGGGCCTCCAACTGGGAGATCTGTTTGCTCAGCGACTGCTGTGCGACGAAGAGCTTCCCAGCGGCGCGGGTGAAGTGCAGTTCCTCGGCGACCGTGACGAAAGAGCGCAGTCGGCGCAAGTTCAGATCCACAACCCCAGGATTGTGGGAACTGCCGGCATTCTGCAATGGCAAGTACATCTCCGGTCTCACGATCGAGGCAGTGCCGACTTCGCTACCAACCGTCCTCGACGGTGCCGCCTACAGTGTGGGAGCCCCCGGTCCGCACCTCAATGGGCCTGTCCTGGCTTTTACTTGACCGAAACACGATGGGTCGTTTTACCCTGAAGGGAAACCTTCAAGGCATTCCGCCCGCAACACCGCCGCGCGCCGTTGGTGCCGTGATGGCCGGCCGTGCCGCATCGGGAGTGCCGGGTGCACGCGCGCGGGGAGGAGTGGGCAGGGAAAGCGTCGGGTCGGGCGTGGGGAACTCCCGGGTCATCAGTACTCCGGCGAGTGCCGTGACGGGATGCATGAGCACCCCGTGTTCCGGCAAGCCTGAGGGTCAACTGCACCGCGCACAGTAGGTGCAGAGGCGAGCACTGTCAACATTGGCGGCGGCGGTGATGCGGCAGTGACGGCGGAACCGTGTAGCGCCATCGCCATGCCGAGCGATCGATCTGCCCGTCTCGACGATGCCTGGGCCAGAGCGGTCTGATCAACGCTACTGTTTGGCCATGCCAAACAGTAGCGTCTCCGGAGTAAACGCCGGCGCGAGAGTACGAGCGCTGAGGGCCGTGCGGGGGCATTCCCTGCGAGCCTTTGCCGACATGCTCGGAGTGAGTCCGGCCACCCTCAGTCACATCGAGACGGGGAAGGTCAGACTGAGCGTCGACCGACTGGAGCGCATCGCCGAACTGCTCGGAACCACTGTGGAGGGGGTGCTGACCGACAGGACGGACGCGATGGATGCGCCGGCGCCGCGGCGCCGGCGCGGCGATATGTCGCTGCCCCCAGCGGGCTGGCGCGACTATCCGCCTCTGGAGCTCGATCCGGTACTGACGGCGGCCCTCGCCGAGTTCGTGAGGGCCGGATACCACGGCACATCCGTGCGTGACATCGCACGTGCCGCGGGTCTGTCGGTGTCCGGGCTCTACCACTACCACTCCAGCAAACAGGACATGCTGCAATCAATCCTTCATCTGACGATGTCGGATCTGCTGGAACGTTCCAGCGCCGCGCGGGACGAAGGCAGCGACCCGGTCGAGCGGTTCACCCTTCTCGTGGAGCACCTCGTGCTGTGGCACACCTATCGGCGAACACTCGGATTCGTCGGTGCCAGCGAGATGCGCAGCCTCGAGCCCCGCAACCGGCACGAGATTGCCGCGATGCGCATCGCACAGCAGCGGATGGTCGAGCGGGAAGTGGAAGCGGCGGTCCACCTCGGCCGTTTCACCACGCTCCACCCACATGAGGCCACCCGAGCGGTCGTCACGATGTGCGTGGCCATCCCCAGCTGGTACCAAGTCGACGGACCTCTGTCACCTGAGCAGATCGCCGCCCAGTACATCGAGTTCGCACTCGATGTCATGCGTCCCCAGGTCTGACCGCCCGCGCAAGGTACGAACGAGGCCCCCGGCCTGCTCTCAGCCGGCCGGGCCGTGCCCGGGGGTGGCCACCGAACAATCCGGCCGGAGCGGGTGTTCGAGAATCCTAAACAGTGGCCGATCGGTTCTGTTTGGTCCTCACCCATGCGTTGACAGGTGAAATGCCGCTCATCATCGTGTTGCAACAGAGCGAGCGCTCGGATGGGTCACGAGATCACCACCGCCAGCGGAAGGCGAGAAGACCGGCGAAGGCAGCGTGACCACGTACCGGGCGGTGTGGGGCCATTCCCTGCACGGGACGCCGACCAGATGCTCACGCCACGGCAGACAGCGTCGAAATCGACGTGCCCGGACGCCACTTCCCTGCTGAGAGGATCCCTATGGAAAGAACGGTTGCGGCCGACGTCACGGCCGGCGCGGCGAGAAACCCGCACCCCATGCGCCGGGTCGCCACAGCATCACTCGTCGGAACCACCATCGAGTTCTACGACTTCTTCATCTACGGAACCGCCGCTTCGCTCGTCTTCGGTCCCCTGTTCTTCCCGTCCCTGGGGGCGTCTGCAGCTACAGTCGCCGCGTTCGCGACGTTTGGCGTCGCCTTTTTCTTCCGGCCCCTGGGCGCCATCGTCTTCGGCCACTACGGCGACCGGCTGGGACGCAAAACAACCCTGGTCACCACCCTGCTCATGATGGGCCTGTCGACCTTCGCGATCGGTCTGCTGCCGACCACGGACACCCTCGGCTCCGCAGCACCGGTCATCCTGGTGGCACTGCGCGCCGTGCAAGGCCTGGCTTTGGGCGGCGAATGGGCCGGGGCCGCCCTGCTCACCTCGGAGTACAGCACCCCCGAGACGAGGGGGAAGCACAGCATGTTCCCCCAACTGGGCCCCAGCATCGGGCTGGCACTGTCCAGCGCCACCTTCCTCGCATCGGATCTGCTGCTGACCCCGGCGGACTTCGCCGCCTGGGGCTGGCGCATTCCCTTCCTGCTCAGCGTCGTACTCATCGGCGCGGGTCTGTGGGTGCGACTGAACATCGACGAGACACCCGCCTTCAAGACTTCCACGGCACACCAGAAGCACACCGGCTTCCCCTTCGCCGAGGCCCTTCGCGAACAGTGGCGAGAAGTCCTCCTCACCGGCGGCATGCTCACCATGACGTTCGGCTGCTTCTACATCAGCGTCGTCTACTTGACGACCTACGCAGGCTCGACGCCCGGAGTGGGCGTCCTCGGCCTTTCCCGGGGAACCATCCTGCTGGTCAACATCCTCACCGCGATCGTGTTCGGCCTGACCACGATCATCTCGGCCGTCCTCTCCGACCGCCTGGGTCGACGCCGAGTCCTCATCTCAGGAACCCTGTTCGGCATCGCCGCAGGCCCGCTGGCCTTCCAGATCATGCAACCGGGCAGCGCCGCATCCTTCTTCGCCGGCGTGAGCGTGTTGATGATCGCACTGGGCATCCCCTACGGCCCCGCCGCCGCCTACCTGCCCGAACTGTTCAAGACCCGCTACCGCTACACCGGCGCAGGCATGGGATACAACCTCGCCGGGATCCTCGGCGGCGGCGTGCCACTCCTCCTCGCGCCGCCACTGGCCGAGCGCTACGGCGGCATGGGAGTCGCCTGGTACCTATCGGCACTCGGCGTCATCAGCACCTTGTGCCTGCTGCGCCTGAGAGAGACACGCGGCGCGGAGATCGAGATCGAGGAAGCCGCAGCGCCCGAACCCACTTGATCTGACGACAGGCGCGGCCGCCCGGTGCTGGCTGCACGTCTGCTCCGGCTGGCGTCCGACAACGCCCAACCCGTGACCGGCTGCTTCGCAGATGCGACACAGCCCGCCATCACGGCTCCTCAGGTAGCTTCCCTGCAGTCTTGGATGACCTCGGTGGGTTGATGGACGTCCGACCTGCCGTGGCGCTGCGCCGGTGTAGACGAGGTAATTGGCCTGGAGGATCGGCCGATAGATGAGAACGGCAGGGCCGGTTGGTCGAGTTCGGCCCCGTCGGCACCGTTGAGTGAAAATGCCGGGCGACCCGTCGGGTGGTGGCTCGGTGCCCTCGATGGCAGTGAGGAAGTCCTTTGGCCTCCGGGGTGGTCGAGCGTCGGCCCGCTGATGGCCAAAGGGGCCGTGGCCCATGAACCAGAACGATGTCGGTGCCCTCCAGGTCGGCGCGTGGACGCAGGTCGTTCGTGTGTGCAGAGGGGGCTCCCGCACGTTTGACGGCCCATCAGGCAAGTCAGCATCCGCTCAGCATGAGGCGCTGGGCGTTCCCGAGCGATTACCTGTACAGGCGTCGGTGGCGGCGCAAAAGCCCAGGCAGGAGGCCGTCTCGCCCGAGCGGAGCGATGTTCCTCACAAACATCGTTCGGCGCGTGCCGGTGTACAGTCGAGACCGCCCTTGACCTGCAAGAAGCGGGCAGGGAGCCGTCTTAGAGGAGTCCAAAGTGCTGCGTACTCTGTTCAAGTCCAAGATCTGACTATTTGGCGTTGCCGCAGGTCAGGGGCATCATGTGCCCCCCTCGGGTCAGCAAACGGTCAGCATGCGTCCGCATGGTGTCCGCGCTTGCTGACCTTCGACCTACAGTGCGGCGCCTGAGCATGATTCTTGGGCTGGATCGGATGGTTCGCGACATGGCCCGACAGCTCGCCCGCGGCATGGGGTCCTTCTTCAAGGACTGCGGCTGCGCCAAGCCCACCCGCTGCCCTCACCCGTACTCGATCCGTTTCCGCGACGCGCTCGGCAAGCAGCGCGAGGAGTCCGGATACGACACGCAGGACGACGCGATCGAACGCCTCACCCAGCTGTACGCGGAGAAGAAGACCACGGCACCGTCGGTGGCGGCGGCCCGCCGCGAACTGGGCCAGCTGACGGTCGAGGAGTACGCCAAGCAGTGGCGGCCCCGGCAGCGCCGGATGACCGACTACTCCACCGGCGAGCACGTCGACAGCTCGATCAACGTGCACATCGTCCCGCGCCTGGGATCGCGGAAGCTGAACTCGGTCACGCCCATGGTGGTCGAACGGTTCCTGGACGCGATGGAGAGCGACGGGGTCGGCCGGGGGAACCAGGTGAACATCTTCCGGGTCCTGAAGACGATCCTGCGGGACGCGTACGGCAAGGGGGCCATGGCGGACGATCCGGTGAAGGGGGTTCAGGAACCGGAGTACGTGCGTGAGCAGGTCGCCATCCCGTCTCTCGTCTACGTGAAGCAGGCTCTGAAGGTCGCCGACGAGGACCTGGCGCTGGAGATCGTCATGATGGCGGGATGCGGCCTGCGGAACGGCGAGGCGCGGGCGGTGAACGTCCACAACGTCGTGGCTCCGGACGTGTACCGGGTGCGGGAACAGATCCACTCCAACACGCTGAAGCCGGCGAAGCTGAAGCATCGCAAGGCGGCGGAGTTCCGCGAGGTGCCTCTGCCCCGGTCGGTCCGGGAGGCGATCGAGCGGTACGTGGAGAAGCACGGCACCACGCAGGGCGGCTACCTGCTGCGCGGTCCTGGCGGCTACTTCACCGAGGGCATGGAGCGGCGTCGGGTGAGGAAGCTCTTCGCGGACCTCCCGCCGGAGGAGGGCGTGGGAATGTACGGCTTCCGGCACTACTTCGCCTCGAACGCCCTCGGCAGCGGGATCCCCATCACCGACGTGGCGGAGTGGATGGGGCACAAGTCCATCGAGGAGACGTACCGCACCTACCGGCACCTGATGCCGGGCAGTATCACCAAGGCCGCCCGGATCTTGGACGCCGGCCTCTGGCAAGCAGCCTGAATGGCGGTTAGAGCGACACGCGACCTGTCGAGGTGGCGAGGAGATCTTCTTGAAGTCATCGTCCAGGTGGCCCTGACCTGCAGAAATGTGAGCGATCAGGTACCTGGCCTGCGTTGATCCTTCTTTCGCGTTCTTTCAGGCTCGTACCCGCTTGGGTAGTCGATTCTTCCCACGCTCTCCCCAGAGCTGCTCGTACTCCCCAGAGATGACCCGAGCTGCGGCCACAGGCGAGGGGGGAGCCAGTCCAACTCGGGCGCGGCCGTGTGCACGCTGAGTGGCTGCCGTAGGCAGGGCAGGAGCCTGTCTATAGGTTCGTCGTCTGCCGGCATCGTCCGTGCCGAGGGTGATCAGCACGGTCTGGAAGACGGGGGTCGGGGTATCTGGCCCTGGCTTATTCCGCCCGCCGGAGCCGAAGGCAGGGTGCGCCAGTGGATGCGTTGCCCGACTCCGAGAGGGGTGGGTAATGTATGTGCGCTTACACCGTCTTGGTCTGCTGTGATATGAGGAGTCCCTTGCCCCCTTCCATCGCTGTGAAGACTGTCTGGAGTGGGTATGCCTGACACGGATCTTCTGCGTGCCAGCCGGGACGGTGATCAGTTCCATTACCACTGGGCGGCTCGCCAGGCGCTGAAACTGCTGCTTCCCGACGCCGATCTGACCGCGATCGCTGTCGAGGGTGTGTCGCCCGACGACACCCAGGGCGAAGCTGGCGAGGACGTAGTCGACATCGCCGAGTACTACGGTGCGACCGGCCTTCACGAGGCCAACCGTGTGGTGTACCGGCAGCTGAAGCACTCGACCGTACAGGCCACGGAGGAGTGGACTGTGTCGGGTCTCTCGAAGACGGTCAAGGGGTTCGCGGAGAAGTTCAGGCAGATTCGTCAGGAGTCCCCGGGGCTCGAAGAGAAGGTGACCTTCGAGTTCCTTTCCAACCGACCGGTCCGCGAGTCCGTGCTTCGAGCGATCGAGGTCCTGGCAGCCGGTGGAGAGCCCGGTGAGTATGCGCACGAAGTCAAGTACCTCAGGCAGTATGCGGACTTCTCCGACGATGTAGCCGGTGAAGCCGCGTTCTTCAGTCGCCTGGAGGTGGATGCCACGGCCCCGGGCCTGTTGCGGCTCGAAGGGCTGTTCCGGCTGGACTTGACCGGTCTTCTTCCCGGTGCCCCGGATGTGCAGCCCCTGCTGCTGAAGGAGATGATCACCAGACGCGCGACCTCGCTCGAGGCGAACCACGTCGTTGAACGCTCCACGGTACTTGCCGCTCTCGGAGTCCCACCTGAGCATGTGCTGCCCGCGCCCAAGCTCATCGACCAACCCGGGCATGTCATCGTGACGGACCAGACTCGCGCGATCGTCGACGATATCGTCGGGCTCATCGGGCGGCCCGTCGTCGTTCACGCGGCCGGTGGCGTGGGCAAGTCGGTGCTCACGACACAGATCGAACCGAATCTGCCTTCCGGCTCGGTCACACTCGTCTACGACTGCTTCGGAAACGGTGGGTACCGGCGTTCCAGTTCACCGCGCCATCAACATCGCCAAGGTTTAGTGCAGTTGGCGAACGAGCTTGCTGCGCATGCCCTTTGCGATCCGCTGATCCCGGTCGGCACAGCTCAGCCGGCCGACTACGCGAGGGCGTTCATGGCCAGGGTCCGGGGCGCTGCGGAGGCTGTCACGGCCTCCGCTCCCGGGGCGCTCCTGGTTCTTGTCGTGGACGCGGCTGACAACGCGGCGCTCATCGCGAACGACGGTGGGGAGCGGACCTTCGTCACGGACGTGCTGCGCGAGACACTGCCGGACAACGTGCGGCTCGTGATGTTGTGCCGCAGCGAACGCATCGATCTGTTGAAACCGCCGCCCAACGTACACAGAATCGAGCTCGAGGGCTTCGGCGTGGCCGAGTCCAAGCAGCATCTTGAGTCGGTGTTCGGGCCGGTCTCGGAGGCACAGGCGGCCGAGTTCCATCGGCGTACCGGCGGCAACCCTCGGATCCAGGCCCTCGTTCTGGGCATGGCCGCGGACATCGAATCCTGTCTGGTCTCTCTCGGGGAGGCGAGGCACCCCGACGGCTCCCTCTTCGACGAACTCCTCCAGGACATGGTGGACCGGTGCAAAGACGCCCACCACCTGAGCGCGGAGATCGACCGTCTGTGCGAGGCCCTGGCTGCGCTCCGGCCGAGGTTGCCCGTCAAGGTTCTGACCGAGCTGTGCGGAGTACCGGCCGCCCTCGTGCACAGCTTCGCGGCCGATCTCGGACGCCCGCTCCTCGTCGACGGTGACACGCTGCAGTTCCGTGACGAACCGACCGAGACCTGGTTCCGGACGAAGTACCGTCCCACCGGCAACTCCCTGATCGATTTCATCGACCGACTGACCCCGCTCGCCGCCAACGAACCGTACGTGGCTGCCAGTTTGCCTCAACTGCTCTGGGAGGCCGGCCAGGTCGACACCCTCGTCGAACTCGCGATGACCGACGGCGCCCTACCCGAGGGCGATGACCTGGAACAACGGGAGATCGCCCAGCAACGGGCCCAGTTCGCTCTCAAAGCCACACTGCGCGTGGGAAAGGAGTGGGAGGCAACCCGGCTGGCCGTCAAGGCCGGCAGCCTGGCCGCCGGCCACTCCCGCCGCCTTCAACTGCTGCGGGCCAACACTGATCTGGCGGGGCAGTTCCTGGATGCCGTCACGATCGAGGACATCGTCGCGAACCGCAGCCTCGTTGGCGACTGGCCCGGCTCCAATCTTCACTGCGAGGGCGCCCTTCTCTCGTTCGCCGCAGGCCAGACCGACTTCGCCCGCAGTCGGCTGCGCAGCGCCTCGGAATGGCTCAGGGCATGGGTGCAGCAGTCGGACGACGACGATGCGAACCGGCACCGAGTCACCGCGACGGATATTGCCGAGGTCGCCTTCGGGCTTCTCAACACCGACGGTGTAGAAGCATGTGTCAGCCATCTTGCTCGGTGGAGCCCCAACTGGGTGGCCTTCGAGGCCGGACTGATCATCGCCACCCGGCTTGCCGACTCGGGCCGCACCGAGGATCTGGAGGCTCTCGGCCTTGCGGCCGTGTCCTTGAAATACCTTCAGCTCGCGGTCGCTTCTGCCGCCTGGCAGGCCAACTTCGTCTGCCAGGCGCCCCTTGCGCGGCGCTTGGTGAGAATGCTGAAGCGCCAGCGCCGATCCGTCTCCGCTCGTCGGCACCAGGGATACACCGCAGAGAACAAGGAGCTTCCAGCGGTCGGTTGGATCGTCGCGATGGGCCTGCGCCACGGACTTCTCTCGGACGGGGAAGCCGAGCGGATCCTGCGGCTGAATCTCCCCGGCGACCTGGGTAGGGGAGCCGGAAGCCGCTGGGGGCGCGGCACCGACACGATCACGCTGCTGTGCGGCTTCGCGTTGCTGTCGAAGATCCGGAGACAGCCCTTCGACGCGGACGAGTTCGCCGGCGAAGACGTCCGGGAAGCGCGAAAGAAGCCGCACACGTACTCAAGTACCGAAAACGACCACAAGCAGAATGTAGTGCCCCTCGGCGCCTGGGCGAGCCTGTGGATCGACTGCCTCGTCGGAACCGTCAGCGACACGGAAAGTCTTTTCCCGGAACTCGTACCCCCTACCCCGCCCCACCGGACCCTTGAGGAGGTGCCCCACTTCCTGCACAGAGGCATTGCCGGGCTCGGCGTCCGGATCCTAGCCTTCGGCTCGTCCGAGGGAACGCGCCAGCAATTGCTCGACTGGTACCGAGGCGCGCAGCGGCACCTTCCTGATGGGGTCCTCATCGACGCTGTCCGTGCAGCTGCTCCTGTCGATGAGTTGCAGCACATCGCCGTCGAACTCGCTGAATCCGTGGCCGCTTCGCTCGACGCGGCTAAGGAGAGTGCCGAGTACAAGGCGGAGCAGATGGTGAAACTTACTCGCGCCGTCCAGCGATTCGACAGAAGCGAAGCTCACGCTTACTTCACCCAGGCGATCGATCTGACCGACCGCGTGGGCGACGACGTACACGCGTTGTGGCGGGCCTTCCTCTCCGTCGCCCGCCGAGCATCCGACGGCAATCACGACGACGACCGTCGTGCCTATCGCGTCGCCCAACTCACCGAAAGCCTGGAACCCTACCTTGGGGACGCAACGAATCACTCCGAGGTACTGGCCGCCATGGGCCGCTTGAGCGCCACGACCGCGACGACCGTCGCCTCCCGCTGGCGCGACCGCCGCTTCTGTTCCGTGGGCTCATTCATCCAGGCACTGCTCGACGCAGAGGCCGGCCCGCTCGCTCCGTCGGCCGTCACCGCCGCAGCGCTGGTGCCGTTCGACGAGCACCGCGTCGATGAACTCCGTCTCGTCGAACGAGCACTGCGCGAGACTCCGCGCGACGGTGAGCGTATCGCTGGAACGTTGGGACAATTCCTACGGCCACGACGCTTCAGCAGCGCATCCTTCGAACGCCTCGACCGGACCGCCGCCGAACTGGACGTCGACATCTCCGGAACACTGCTCGCCCCTGGCAAACGCCACATCGCCTTCTCCGCATCGGGCGGTTACAGCTCGGGCCGATGGACCCCGGACAATGAGCAGGACGCAGCGCGAGCGGCTCGTGCACGGCAGGCCGAGGACGCCCTGGCCGAGTGCGACTTCTCCACCGCCGAAGGCTGGGAGCAGGCCCGCCACCTCGTTCGCACGTCCGACCACCTGCTGTATATGGAGCAGGTCATAGCCCAAGCAGTCAGGGTGCCCCTGCGTGAACTCGACGACATGCTCGCCGCGTTCCAGTCCCATCCCAACCTCGACGCTTTCGACTACGCGCAGATGGTCAAGAAGCTGGCCGCTCTGCCGCTGCTGCCACGAGCGGCGCGCCAGCAATTGAGGCATCTCGCGGACACGGCCGCGACCCGGTTCAGTCGGGAGCTGACCACCAAGGTCTACGACCCCATCGGCCTGTCCGAACTCGCTCGTCTGGCCGACGAGCGCGATGCGGATCTGCTCTCGACGGCTCTTCGAGAACTCGGTTCGCAGTCGGCCGTGCTTCCCCCCGAGGAGTGCTATCACCTGGCAGCCCGACTTGCCCCACGCCTTACCGGTCAGCAGGCGCAGGTTGTCCTCGACGACTTCGGCACCATGCTGGCTGACCTCTGCCCCGAGGATTCGGGCGACGGTGGGTTCGCCGACCTTCCCACTGGACCGACCGGAGTCGTGGAGTGCTTCGCAGGCTATCTGTGGGCAGTCCTGGGTGACCCCGAGCAGGACGTCAGGTGGCGGGCCGCACACTGTGTCAGGCTCCTCGCCGAACTCAACTGCCAAGAAGAACTTGACGCCCTTCTACGATTCGCGCTCGGCACGATCGATGTGACTCCGTTCCATGACGCCCGTCTGCCTTTCTACGATCGGCACGCCCGTCAATGGCTGCTCTTCGCCCTCGCGCGGGCCGCTCAGAACCCCGCGACGCATCGGACACTTGCAGAGTTCGAGCCCTTGCTGCGGAGAGTGCTCTTCGACGACGGACCGCACGTTGTGATGCAGGAGAGCGCGAAAACGATCTGTCTGGCCCTCGCCTCGTCCCGCCCTGAGATCCTGAGCGCAGAGGAATTCGCCACCGTACGCGAGATCAACATCCCGACGGAAATCCTCACTGAGTCGTGGGAGGAGCGAGAGGCAAGAAATCGAAGCCGTATGGAGGACGAAGCCCACGAATCCGAACCGAGCGACTTTCGCTTCTTCTGGGATTTCAAGGATGACTGGTGCAAGCCCCTCGGCGAAGCCTTTGGGGTCTCCGAGGAGACCGTCATAGGTCTCGCTGGGCGCACGATCACGGACACCTGGCGGCTCCCCTACCGCGGCACCCACGAGGACGACCCGCGCCACACCCTCAGGCTGTACAAGGACGGGAACACCTTCGCCTACCGTACGACCCGGCCGGACGCCGACGACCTGGACTTCTACCTCACGACTCACGCCCTGTGGACCGTGGCCGGGGAGTTGCTCAAGGTTCATCCCGTGTACCGGGAGAGCGAGGCGGACATGGACCTGTTCACCGACTGGCTTCGTGATTTCCGCGTCACTCGAGACGACGGCAGGTGGCTTGCCGACCGACGGGACCCCTCACCGCAGAGCGTTTTGAGAGGAAAGAACGAATCCCCGGACGCCGACTGGGTCTGGCGGCTGAACAGCAGGCACTTCAGTGAGCGTCTCTTGGCGGGTGACGGATGGGTCACAGTCTGGGAAAGCTCCGATGACGCGGGATATGAAGCTGAGCAGAGCGTCCTGATCCGTAGTGCCCTCGTCACTCCCGAGAGGGCCAGGGCACTGGTACTTGCCCTGCAGACAGCCCCTTCGTACATGGGCTACCGCATTCCCGATGCCAATGACAGCGACTACCAGTTCGACGTCCAAGGTTTCCGGCTCACCGGTTGGATCGTCGATCCTGACGGGCGTGAGGGGATGGACAGTAAGGATCCGCTGGCCGCAGGGATCAAGTACCCGCCCTATATGCCTTCTGATGAAGTCATCGATCTTCTAGGGCTGGAAGCGGACGCAGATATGCGCGAATGGACTCGGGCTGATGATATCGCTCTTCGTAGCACCTGCTGGGACGATACTTCTACGACCGGTTCGGACCGCGTGACGGGTACTCAGGGACGGCGGCTGGAAATTCAGCGGGACGCCCTTCAGGAACTGCTGGCTCTGGCCGGACACAGCATGATCGTCGAAGTGATGATCGACCGCACACACAAAGACCACAAGCAGAGCTACACGACGAGGTCCCGCCAAAACGATGACGAATCCCTCCCCCCACGCGAACGGTCCTACAAGATTTACCTCTTCGATGACTCCGGAAGATGCGGCGAGCTTTGAGCGGACCCTCGAACTTGGAAAGGAGATCGCCGGCAGTCTCTCTGAGAGTGATGTCCTGGGCCGCTGGATGGCCCACCGCATCGGTGACTTGATCGTGCAGGCGGAGAACGCCACGGGAGCAGAGGCGGACGGCGTACGCCGCGAAGCGACGACCGTCATCCTCGCGCTCTGGGACCACCGGACGGCATTCCCGTCCCCGACTCCACCGCTGCGCGCGTTCGAGCCAGTGTTCAGGGCATTGGAACGACTGAGCGAGCCCCAAGACCGCTGGAGCTTTTACCGGATGTTCCCGTCTGGGAGTGAACCCAGTGAGGACGACATGGCCGGAGCACCACTGCTTCGGGTGGCGCTGAGCCTTGAGGAGACCGTCCGTGGGGTGGTAGGTGAGATTGTCGCGCTTGCTGCCCAAGAGGCCGACGACAAGGAGGCCAAGTGGTTGAAGCTCTCGGAGCATCTCGAACCGGACGAACAACGAGCGGCGCGGGACGCCTTCCTTCGGCTGGCGCACACCCTCAAGGCGTACACCGATGGTGAAGATGGCGATCCCGCCGCACGCACAGGGCTCCCGAAGCTGATCGCTGCTCTGCAACGTGCCGAGTCACAGCTCGCAGAAGCTCGGCGGGTCCTCGAAGACGCTCTGCCCGCGATGCCGTCGGAGCGTGAACCCGACGGGTCGGTGTGAGGGTAGGGGCCTTTTTGTTGCGCCAAGTATCCAAAGAGGCGCCGCGAGGCGTGAAAGCCGCTACTGCCCCAAGGACGGATCCGGTCCGAAGTCGGCGACCTGCATGGTGGCGGATCCACCGGGCGGGCTGTTGAGCACCCCGCGGACGCGCACGGGGATGCCGGAGTCGTGGCAGCGGACTGCTTCGTGGTAGCCGGCGTCGGGGAGGTCCATCCAGACTGTGCGACTGCGTCGCTGGATGAGCGCTTGGACGCCCACCCTGCCCGTCTCGTCGTCCGGATGCCGGTTCAGATGGGTGACCAGACCGAAGATCACGTTCTCGCGGCTGTAGACGCTCGTCTTGAGCTGATCGGACACCCGCTCCACGATCGCGATGGCGTCGTGGTTGAACTCGACCTCCCGTGGTGTGCCGGGTGGAGCTGAGGCCACACGGGACCAGTTGAAGGTGACGTCCAGCGTATCGACCGCGTCGCTGTTCACGACCTTCGACAGGGCTTGGCAGAGCTCGTACGAGACGCCCTCCCCGATGGAATCCGTGATCTCGCTGGGAGTGGGTACGCGCTCGGCACCGGCCATCTCCTCTAGTACACCCAGGGCACGGGACATGGTCGCGGTGACCCGTCGGTCGAAGAGCGTCTCCTCGACCTCGATGTCGATCTGTTCCTGTCCCCGCTCGTACACGTCCAACGGCGACCGCGCCTGGCTGATGATGGGCACGATGTACGAACCCTTGCGGGTCTGTCCGAGTCGGACGTCCCGGGCCTGATCCCGGGCGCGAGTCGGGAAATTGCGAAAGTGTCCCTGGCGGCGGATGGTGGCTGCGGCCGAGGCCACGCGGAGGCGCTTGGCAGACTGGAAAAGCTCGAATCCGGCATCCAGCGGAATCGATCCGTCGCGAATCGTGGGGTGGGAGGCCCTGAGGTCTGTGACGTCGTGGAACACGGACGCGATGGCGTCCCGTACGGTCCGCGTGTCTTCGGTGCTGATGCGCGCCAGGTCTTCGACGAGCATGCGTGCACGTTTCCCGAAGTCCGGGGCTCCCGGCTTCATGGGGACGAGTACGACTTCCTCGGTCGGCCCTGGCAGGCGCCAGAGCTCGGCCACGTCGCCGCCGGACACGGTGGACCAGCCGGTGACCTTGAGGTAGCTCCGGATTTCGTCGGGTCCGAAGGGAAGTGTGTCGGTCGCCATGTCAGTGCACCCCCGTGCTGCCGGACAGGAGAATGCTCCGTGCCATCTCGAACATGCCGCGCATGGACTTCACCGAGAGCTGCTGCTCCTCCGGGAGGCTGATCGCGGTCGTGGCACGGCTGGCAACCGAGTCACGGCCGTGCAAGCAGGCCCAATACCCGTGGCAGGCCAGCACGATGGAGTCAGAGTGCTGGGTAACCCAGAGTTCGAGGTTGGATGGCACCACCAGGAGAACCAAGTGGCCCGGTGCCGAACGCTCCCTACTGCGAAGCTTGTTGTAGGTCTCGACATCCAGGTCAAAGCTGTACCCGCCTCGGATGGTCCGCGGACTCTGGGTGCACTTCAGCTGAAAGTCGACCATCAGGCCGCCGTCCCGGAGCGTGACGTCTACACCGTCCTTGTCGACGTTCCAGTCGCCCACGGTGTAGCCGCCTTGGGAAGCGAGAGCGTGTACGTACGCGCGACTGATCTGTTCCTTCTGCCAGCTTGTCGCCTCGCCTGCCACGCGCCCTCCCCCTTGTCGCTTGATCGGGAGAATAAGTGCGGGCGAAGCATGGGGGAACAGGGCCTCGACGCGCAGGTCGACAGCAGGCGTCGACAGCGCTTCATTTGAGCCACGTGTCTCCAGCGGCGGCACGAGCCCTCGTCCATGAAGCCGCTTGCGGTCAGTGACATGGGCGGTCTGCTCTGGGCTACAGGGAGAGATCAGGCGAATGCCTCCTGACAGAAGGCGTTGCGGACGTCGGTCAGCGGTTGGCGGTCACGGGTGTAGTAGAGCTTGTTAGTCAGCAGGACCGCCCACCGGTCCTGGCTGGGGGAGATCCACATGCCGGTACCCGTGAAGCCGTAGTGGACCCAGACGTCCTGGTCAGCGGTCGTGCCGGGAGCCGGGTGCCAGAACAGGCCGCGTTTCGGCTGGAGGTCGCCAGTCTGCACGATCAGGGAGTGGGCGGTCCACTCCGCTCCGAAGCCGGCCCGGGTGGGGGCCATGGTGAGGTCGAGCATGTAGCGCAGGAAGATGGCCAGGTCGTCGAGGACGGTGAAGGTGCCGGCGATGCCGCACACTCCGCAGAGGAGCCGAGCGGAGAAGTCGTGGGCGGTTCCCTTGAGGTGGGTGCCGGTGTCCTGGTCGAGTTCGGTGGGGGCGCAACGGGCGGCGAGGTTGGTGGGCAGCGGGCCGAAGCGGGTGGTGTTCATGCCCAGGGGGCGCCATGTCCTTGCCTCGGAGAGCTGGTCGAGGGGCAGGCCGGAGAGGTGTTCGGCGAGGTAGCCGAGGATGAGGGCTGCCCGGTCGGTGTACTCGACGGCTTCGCCGGGCGGTCGGTTGAGGACTTCGTGCAGGACTCCACGGCGGATGCCTGCCGGGTCGGTGCCGTAGAGGCTCTTCAGCTGGGCCCGGAGGGGGAGTCCGGCGGTGTGGGTCAGGAGCTGGTGGGCGGTCACGGCCCCGAGGGGGCGGCCGGTGACCTCGTCCCAGAAGGTGCCGAGCGGGGCGTCGAGGTCGAGGACGCCGTCCTCCCACAGGGCTCCGATGGAGGACCAGACAGCGAGGATCTTGGTGAGGCTGGCGGCGTCGAAGACGGTGTCCGGCCTCATCCTCACGTCCGGTTCGTCGGGGTCCAGGACGCCGGTGGCACCCGTTGCCCGGACCCCGCCGGAGTCGCTGACGGCCCACACCGCGCCGGGGTAGACCTTGTCTCGGACGCCTTCGTTCAGCAGGTTCTCGATGCGGTCGGCGCGGTACGGCATGGTCTCCTTCTTCGTGTGGGCATCCCAGCCGCCAGCGTAGTGACGTGGGCCGGTCGTGCCGGGCAACGGCGTGCCGCTGGTCGCGGGGGTGTTGCCTGGCCCCGGCTGGTTCTCAGGTGAGCTGGCGGCCGAGGTCTGCCAGTTCTCGGGCGGTCTTCGACAGGGGGTACCGGGCGGCGTTGGCGTATCCGGCCTGCCGGATGGCGGGGAGGAGACCGGGTTCGGTCCGCAGGCGGTCGAGATCCCGGGTGAGCGCGGAGGGGTCGGTGAAGTCGGTGGCCATGCCGGAGCGGGCGAGGGCTTCGCTGAGGCCGGGGACGGGCTGGTAGAGGACGGGGAGGCCGCAGGCTTGGGCTTCCAGGGCGACCAGGCCCATGGCCTCCAGGGTCGTGGAGGGCATGACGAGCACGTCGTGCTCGGCGAACGCCTTCCAAGTTTGAAAGCCACACCCGCTCCCTTGGGGGCCAACCACACGAAGGGCTCGCCCGGTTCCGTAGAACAATGTGGGGAAGTTTGAGGGGAGATCGGCTGAGGCGCAGAGGCGGAGGCCGAGAGGGTCTGGGAGCACGGGAGGGATGAGTGCTGTGGGTGAGCCGTTGCGGGTCGCCGTGCTCGGTGCCGGTGCGGCCGGCCTGGCGTTGGCCGGGCGCATCGCGCTGGCCGGGAATCATGTCACTGTGGCCAACCGGTCGATCGGGCGTCTTCGTGAGCTGCGACGCCGAGGCGCGATCACAATCGAGCAACCCGACGGCAGTCGGGCCGAGGCCGGGGCGGACGTCGCCGATGTACCCGTCGACGCGGTACGGGCGGCACAGGTGGTCGTGCTGGCGGTGAACAGCGACGCGCAGCCCGAGGTCGTCGTCTCGCTTGCGCCGGTGCTGCGTGCGGACCACGTCCTGTTCCTGATTCCGGGCCACAGCGGGGGAGCGTGGGCCGTGACCGCCGCACTCGCCGGATCCGGAGACCCTTCCCATGCCCTGATGGTGGAGTGCCCACTGCCCTTTGTCTGCTTGTCCACCGGTGAGGCATCGGTGCGGATTCTGCAGGACAAGGCGGATCTCGCCTTGGCCGCGTGGCCGCGCGCGGGTGAGGGGTCGGCTGTGGACATCGCCGTGCGCATGGGCTTCGCGCCGACCGGGGTCATCGACGTGCTCACCGCCGGTCTGAGCAACATGTCGGCTGTGTTCCATCCGGCGCTGATGCTGGGCAACTGCGCTCGGATCGAGACGGGTGAACGTTTCCCGATCTTCGCCTCGGGCGCCACGCCGTCCGTCGGTGCGCTGTTCGCCGCGGTCGACGCCGAGCGGCGCGCGGTCGCGGCGGTCTACGGCGTCTCGGTGCCATCCGCCGCCGACTGGCTGAGGAACTGCTACGGCTCGACCGGCACGACCTTGGACGAGTTGATCGCCGCTACGCCGGGCTACCGCGACTTTCCCTCTCCCGGCTCGGTCGACCATCGTTTCCTGCGCGAACACGTCACGGCGGGGCTGGTGCCGCTGGCCGAACTGGCCCGGGCCGCGGGGATGCGGACACCCGTGTCCGACGCCTTGATCGTCCTCGCGTCCGTCGTCCTCGGTACCGATCTGCGGGTCACCGGACGGAACCTGGAGGCGCTCCTCCCGCCGGACGTGCCGACGAGCGCCGCCTGTTCGTACTTCAGGGAGGCCCGGTGAGCCGTGCCCCCGGCACGCTCTCCGTCACGGCGGACGGCGCTGCTGGAGTGCGGCCCGTGCGACATCCGGTACCGGGGTTCTCATCGCTCACGTCACATGACGGTACGGAATGACACCCATGGTCCTGTCCTGAGGCCGTCGCGCAGCGTACCGATGCGGCGCTGCCATTCGGCGCGCAGACGGGGGCGAGTGCGCAGCAGCGGTAGCACCACGGTGAGGACGTTGAGGGCATGGACGTTCATCAGGGTGGGTGCGCCAACCCATGAACGAGGGTCGAAGCCATAGGCGTCGACGAGGCGTTGGTAGCCCGACCACGGACGCCCGTAGCGCAGAGAGCCGGCGAGTTCGGGGGCCAGGTCCCATTCGGGCGGTCCGACACACATGAAGTCCAGGTCGCACAGGACGGCGTGTCCCTCGGGTGCGCGCAGCATGTTGCCGATGTGGGCGTCCCCGTGGATGACCGTGCGGGGCAGCACGAAGGGAAGCCGTGGCAGCTCGTCCGCGACGCGGTCGGCGAGGTCGTGGAGGAACGCGAGGTCTGCAGGAGGGATGTCGTCCGGTGCCCGGCCGAGTCGGGCGCGGGCCACGCTCAGCGGGTCCCAGTCGCGGAGCGGGCAGGGTGGGGGGCCCAGCGTGTGAATGCGGTGGAGAGGGTCGGCGAGTTCCGCTGCCGTCGGCTCGTGTCCGGGGTGTTGCGGCAGGTAGTGCCAGAAGGTCGCCGGCATCCCGGTCGACGTGATGACGGGCTGGTCGACCGGGAGTGCGGCGAGCCGCACGGTGGGCAGGCCCGCATCCTCCAGCCAACGCGCCAGGACGACGATGCGAGTGGCGTCCTCGATGTCCAGTTGTGGGCCTGCGATACGCACGACAAGGGGCGTCGAGTTGAGGCGGAAGACCGCGTTCACGGTGAGGTGAAGCAGTTCGGCGCCCTCCGCACTCACACCCGCGATCCGACAGGCGTCGTCGAGCGCGTGCTGGAATCCACCGGCGGTGAAGGAAGTCATGTCCATGGGTAACCTGTCGACGGCTCGGGGCGGCGAAGGAAGAACGGTCCGATGACGAGGGGGCCCATCAGTGCCGCGGCGCAGCGGGCGACGGCGTCGCGCGGGCGATTTTCGATGGGCATCTCGGCCACGTTGAAGCTGGTGTTGACGACGACCAGGGCGCCTGTATCCCGCCCGAATCCATCAGCATGCGGGCGGGAACGGGTTCGTCCAGTATCTCCGGGGCCAGGGGATTCGACACCCCCATCCGCCAGACGAAACAGGCCAAATCCGGCGACGGAGTGGTACGCCCGGACCGGGCCGATCGCGGCCCGGTCCCGCGTCCGACATGGCTCGGTCCCGCGTCGGCCCCGGACTGTCAGCGGCCTCGGTCCCGCGCGGAGCTCAGACCGGTACGGCGTCCGGCGGTCGTACTGCCAGGTGGCCTGCGCGGGTGAGCGCCGCGACCCAGGCGGCGCATGCCAGTCCGAGGGTGGTCAGCGCCCCCCAGACCAGGTATTCCTCGTGGCGTGTGGCGTCCCACAGGGCGCCCGCGGCGAAGTTTCCGCCGGTGATGCCCACACCCGCGACGGTGCTGTAGAGCCCGTAGTGAGTGGCGACGAAACGGCCCCGGGCCAGCGCCACCACCATGTCCATCTCGAACGGATGGATCACGGCCGATCCCACAGCCAGCAGCACGGCAGCCGTGGCCAGGCACCCGCTCCTGACCACGGCGGTCTCCTGGGGAAAGAGTGCGAGCGGGACGAACGCCAGACCCATGAGCGACAGTCCTCGCACCAGGATCTCCTGGGCACTCCACCGGCGTTTCACCCACTCGGTCAGGCGCAGCTGCGCCACGACGGCCACGGCCGCCGACATGACGAACAGACCGGCGGTCACGAGTGGGCCGTCGGAACCGAGTGTCTCGGAGGCGACGAGCGGAAGGAGCATGTAGGTCTGGAAGGTCAGAACGGAGGATCCGGCCATGGCCAAGGCGAACAGTGCGAAGGGTCGGTTGGCGGCCACCGCCCGCCACTGCGCCGCGACCCCGCACGGCGCCGGACCGCACCGTGCGGGCAGGGCCCGCCACTGGAGAACGGAGAGGGCGCCGAACATGCCGGCCGCCACCACGCACACCAGACGGAAGTCGAAGGCCAGCAGGGCGAATCCGGCGATCGGTCCCAGCAGCATCCCGCCCTGGAAGTAGACGTTGAAGACGGCGAAGGCGTCGACGCGCCGCTCCCCGGCCTCCGCCGCGAGGTAGGCGCGGACGGCAGGGTTGAAGAGGGCGCTGGCGAAGCCCGTTGCAAGAGAGGCTGAGATGAGTGCGGGGAGGCTTTCCGCCCAGCCCAGCATCCCGAAGCCCACCGTGCGGAGGAGACAGCCCGTCAGGATGGGCGTCTTGTAGCCCACCCGGTCGACGATCGTGCCTCCCAGCAGGTACATGCCCTGCTGGGAGAAGTGACGAAGGCCGAGCACCAGCCCCACGGCCCACGTGGCGAGCCCCAAGTCACCCGCCAGGTGGGAGGCGAGATACGGCATCAGCATGCTGAAGCCGAAGTTGATCGCGAACTGGTTCACCATGAGCAGCCGCACGATCGGCGGGAACGACCGCGTCTGCCTCCAGAGGCGTTTCATCGGCGTCCCCGGCTCGCCCCGGGCCGGAACCCATCCATGCGTAGCACGGCACGTCGACTACACCAGGTGACCGAATGGGCATTCATGGATGCCGAGAGTAGTCACAGTGGTGACGTCGGAGACGCGCTCATGTGCGGTGCGGGCACATGCTGGCATGAAGTCGCCACTGACCCGGCGAAGAGGACCGGGAGGGCGACTGCCGCCGCCCTCTCCGTCGCTTCCGATCGCAGTGCCTGCAACCGCACCGCGCTCAGGCGGCCCGGCGGTTGCCCTGGTCGTCGCAGGGCAGCTCGGAGGCCGGGTGGTTCGTCGTGAAGTCGCGGACGGCCTGGCGCTCGGCCTCGGCGATCGCGGTCGGTTCGACGTTGACGATGCCGCCGAAGGGGCGGTCGACGTCCCGGATGATGCACAGCGTCGTCGTCAGCAGTGCGGTGATGACGACGAGCGTAATGATCTGTCCACGGTTGTTCCTGCGGGGCAGACAGATGCCGAGGGCCGTCACGGTGATGATCAGTGTGGCGAGCAGGAACCAGAAGATGGCGCCGGGGATGCTGGGGGTGGCCTGGGTCAGACGCTCCTCCCGCTCGTCGGAGCGCTTGTTGTCGGCGGCGATGAGCATGCCGAAGACCGGCTTGCCCTCCAACGAGCGGAAGGTCGTCCGGAAGTCCGTCGACCACACGCTCGGTGCGGGGGAACCCTTGCCGTCGGACATGGCCGGCCATTCCTGAGTGCGTACGGCACGGGCGTAGCAGACCGCGTCGGCCTGGATCCTGGCCCGTTGGGCCTCGGGTGCGTACTCCGCGGTCTCCACCAGTTGGTCCACCGCCCGGGCCTCGCCGCGCGAGGCGACCTCGGCCTTGCCGTACGAGCCGTTGGCCGTGACCAGGACGAAGGCCAGCAGCAGGACGGTCAGGGTGAGGAGGGGGCCGACCAGGTCCTTGACGGCCATGCCTGTGTCGTCGTCCTCGCTGAGCAGCAGGGGCCGCAGCCAGCGGTTGGCGGCGAGGCCGGCGAGCAGAGCGAGGGCGGCGACGACGATGACGAGGATCACGGGCGGATGCCTCCGAGGGCGGCTTGGGGGACCCGGTGCGGGTGGGTGTCGCCACCTTGTTCCGTCGCATGCGGTGACGGGAACAGCGGAAACGTTCGGTCGCCCCCGTACGAGCGACGTCCTTACGCCGGCGGGACCACCCGCCCTCAGCGGCGCAGCAGTGCCGACTCGTCGGCGCACCGCGACTCGCTCACTCTCCGCATTCATGGATGCTCTACTCGTAGCGGAATGTGGTTAGCTTCGAGGCGTGAGACGCCTGTGGCGGCAGACCCGGTCGTTTCCTCCGGCGGTACGGCTGCTCATGCTGAACCAGTTCGCCGGAAACATCGGCTTCAGCATGCTCATGCCGTATCTCGCCACTCATCTGGCGGACGGCCTCGGGCTCGCCGCCTGGGCAGTCGGGCTCGTGCTGGGGGTCCGTCATTTCTCCCAGCAGGGCATGTTCCTCGTCGGCGGCACGATCGCCGACCGCCTCGGCTACCGGGCACCTGTCGTGGCGGGCTGTCTCCTGCGGGCCGCCGGCTTCGGCATGCTCGGCTGGGTGAACAGCCTCCCGGCGCTGATCGTGGCCTGCGTGGCGATCGGATTCGCCGCGGCGCTGTTCAACCCCGCCGTCCGCGCCTGGCTGGCCGCCGCCGCGGGTGAGCGGCGGGTGGACGCCTTCGCCGTGTTCAACGTCTACTACCAGTCCGGCCTGCTCCTGGGGCCACTCGTCGGACTCAGCCTGCTGGCCGTCGACTTCCGGCTGGTGTGCGCGGTGGCGGCGGCCCTCTTCGCGGCGCTCACCGTGCTCCAGTGGCGTGCCCTGTCCGCGGGGGGCGGACCGGTGGCGGGTGCTGCCGGAAGCGGCGTCCCGGCACAGTGGCGCACGGTCGTGGCCAATCGTCCGTTCCTGCTCTTCTCCGGGGCGATGGCCGGATCGTACGTGCTGGCCTCCCAGGTCTACCTGGCTCTGCCACTCGCCGCGGCCGACGCTCTGGGCAGGAACGGGACCGCCGTCACGTGCGGGCTGTTCGTCGTTTCGGCGGCGGTGACCGTCACGGGGCAGCTCCGGCTCACCGGCTGGGCCAAGGAGCGGTGGGACTCCGGCGCGGCACTGGTGCGGGGGCTGGTCGTGATGGGGACTGCTTTCGCGCCGCTCGCGCTGGTCGGCCCCGGATGGAAGAGGGGTGAACTGGTCTGCCTCGTCGTGGCGGTGGTGCTGCTCGCCGCCGGGGCAGCGGTCGTCTATCCGTTCGAGATGGATACGGTGATGGCGCTGTCCGATGGCCGTCTCGTCGCCACCCACTACGGCTTCTACAGCACCGTCTCCGGTATCGGCGTCACCCTCGGCAATCTCGCCACCGGCGCCCTGTGGGACCTCACCCGGCAGCGTGCTGCCCTGATGTCCCTGACCTGGGGCTCCCTGACCGTTCTCGGCCTGGCGTGCGCGGCGGCGGTGGCGGCTCTCGCGCGCGGAGGTCACCTGAACGGACGGTAGGCGGAGGCCGCAGAAGGCCGGCCCGGCGACCGGTCGGCGCCCCGCCGATGGCGTGGCGGAGTCCGCCTCCTCGCCATATGGCTCATTTCGCGGGGGTGCCGTCCGGGGGCGTGCCTTCCATACTGCGGGAAGATCCCGGCACGAACAGGGACAGCCCCCATGGCACGGTCTGCGTGAAAGGAATCCCCTTGCGCGAGACGGACGGCATTCGAGGCACCAAGGCCGACTCGACCGGATCACGGGTGCGATGGCAGGTGGTCGTTCTGCTGTTCGTGGCCGTCGTCATCAACTACGTGGACAGATCGAGCCTGTCCGTGGCGCTCCCGGTCGTGGCGAAGGAGTTCGACTTCGACGCCGGCGTGTCCGGGCTCGTCCTCGGCGCCTTCTTCTGGACGTACGCGGTGTTCCAGATCCCCTGCGGGCGGCTGGTCGACAGGTTCGGAGCGCGCCGGGTGCTGGCCGTCGCCGCGGTGGCGTGGTCCCTGGTCACCATGGCGACGGGCCTCTCCTCCGGCTGGGTCTGGCTGCTGGGTTTCCGGATGCTGCTCGGCGTCACCCAGGCCGCGATGTTCCCGGCCGGGACCAGTTGTGTGGCGCTCTGGTTCCCGCGCGACGAGCGGGCGACGGCGAGCGGGCTGTACGACAGCGGCGCTCGTGTGGGCACGCTGGTGACCCTCCCGGTGTTCGCCGCGCTGATGGTGGTGGTGGGTTGGCGGGGGGCCTTCGCCGTCGTCGGGGCCGTGGGCCTGGTCTGGGCGCTGGTGTGGTGGTGGATGTTCCGCGACCGACCGACCGAGCACCCCGGCGTCTCGGTGGCGGAGCTGCGCCACATACGCCGGACGGAACCGGATCCGCCGTCGGCTGACACCGTCGAGGCCCGGGGACCCGACTGGCGCGTGCTGCTGCGCAGCCGAGCCGTCTGGGGCACGATCGTCGCCGTCGTCGCCCAGTCGTACGTGATCTACTTCTTCATCACCTGGTTCCCGTCGTATCTGGTCGACGCCCGCGGGTTCACCCTGCTCGAACTGGGCTTCTTCGGGATGATCCCGGGGCTCGCGGCCATCGGGGGGAACTGGCTCGGCGGGTGGGCGTCGGACGCTCTCGTCAAGCGGGGCAGGACGCTCACGTTCGCGCGGAAGTCCTGTGCGGCGGGCGGCCTGCTCGTGTCCGCGTCGATGGGAGCCGCGGCCGTCGTGCCCGGCGCCGGTGCCGCACTCGCCCTGCTCTCGTTGTCCTTCGCCGGGGTGTCGTTCGCGACGTCCGTGCTGCTGACCATCCCGGCGGACCTCTCGCCCCCGGGAACGCCGCTGGCGGGGACCTTGCAGAGCCTTCAGAACACGTTCTCGGGCTTTGCGGGCATCGCCTCGCCCCTCATCGTCGGTGTGCTGAAGGACGTCACCGGATCGTTCGTCCCCGGGCTGCTGTCCGCCGCTCTGGTCGCGGTCCTGGGCAGCCTCGCGCTGCTCGTCGTCGTGGATCGGATCGACGCCGACGTGCTCGTGGCCGACGGACGCCGTCTGGTGCCCGGGCGCGGGACGGGGCAGGCTGAGAGCGGAGTCCCGTACGGCGGTGACGGCGGACAGGAGGTGCGGTGATGGGGGACGAGATGATCCCGCGGGTGGCGCGCGGGTGGATCGACGACAGGGCCTTCGCGGTCCTGGGCATTCCCCGGGCGGACGGCCCTCCCCACCTGTCGGTGGTGTGGTGCATGACGGACGGGGACGAGGTACTGGTCAGTACCCTGCGCGAGCGGCTCAAGTACCAGATGCTGGAGCGGGATCCCCGCGCGTCGCTGCTGGTGTACCCGCGCGAGAATCCCAACTCGTACGTCTCCGTGGAGGGCACGGTCGCCTTCCAGGAGGAGGGCGCCGCCGACTTCATCCAGGCACTGGCCATGAGGTACAAGGGGCGCCCCTACCCGGAAGAGCCGGACGCCGGGCGGGTGACGGTGCGTCTGCGGCCCGAGCGCGTCTACGTCAGGGAGCGTCCCACCGCCATCCAGTGAGGGGAAGCTCCCGGCCGGACCGCGCGGCCTCGGCGGCGGTCACGGCCACGTACGCGGCCGTGTGGGCCTCCCGGAGCGTCGCCGCCCGCGGCGGCTTGCCGTGGGCGCAGCATTCGGTGAAGTGCTCGTGCAGGGCGACGAATCCGGCGTCGTCGTCTTCGAGGGTCTCGGTGTGCGGAGGACGGCTGCCGTCTGCCGAGGCCGTCTCGACGCGGAAGTGGCGGGCGTGGAAGAGTCCCCGCTCGAAGGCGGCGGAGCCGGCGGAGCCGACGATGTCGAGGCTGCCGAAGGGGACGTGCGGGTCGCTGATCCAGGAGCCCTCGACGGTCCCCACGGCGCCGCCGGGGAAGCGGAGGAGCACCGTGGCGGCGTCGGCCGCACCGCCACGGCCGGTGTGCGTCATGGCCGCCACGGAGCGGGGCTGCTCGCCCACCATCCAGATGATCTGGTCGATGCCGTGGACCAGGGATTCCACGATGATGCCGCCGCTGCGTGCCTCGTTCCAGAGCCAGTCGCCTTCCCGGTCCCGCAGGCTGTACATGCGGTGGTAGGCGTGGGCTACGGTGCCGAGTTCACCGGCCGCGATGCGGTCGCGGAGCCGCTGGAGCGGCGGTACGAACCGGAAGTGGTACGGCACCATCACCGTGAGGCCCCGGGTCTCGGCCAGTTCGGCGAGGCGCGGGATGCCGTCGGGGCGCAGGCCGACCGGCTTCTCGATCACCAGGTGCTTGTCCGCGCGCAGGACCGCCTCGGCGATCTCCAGGTGGGTGTCGGGAGGGGTGCACACCACCAGGGCGTCGACCGCCGGGTCGGTCAGGACGTCGTCGAGGTGGTCGGTGACGTCGGCGGTTCCGAAGTCGGCGGGCACCCGCCGGGGCGTGCCGGGCTCCACGACGACCCGGACCAGCTCCGCCCGTTCGACCCGGTTCAACACCCGGGCGTGCCGTCCGGCCGACCAGCCGCTTCCCACGATCGCGTAGCGGATCATGCGTTTCCTCCTGAGGCTGTGGGGTCCTTCATGTCATGGACTGCCGTGGCGGCGCGGTCGGCCAGCTGTTCGGCCGTCAGTCCCGTCGCCCGCAGTAGGTCGGTGTAGTCGCCGGAGCCGGGCGGGGCGGTGAGATCGCACCGTACGAGGTGGGGACGGGTGCCGCCCACGGTGTCGGCCGTGAGGGCTTCGTCCAGGGCTGCCGCGAGCCCGCCGGGGCGGTTCTGGTCCTCGACCGCGAGCACGACGGGGAACCCGCGCAGGGCGGCTGCGAGCTCCGGCGGGACGGGAGACAGCCGGCCCACCTGCAGGGCCGCCGCCGGGATGCCGTGATGCCGGGTCAGCAGCCGGGCAGCTTGCTGGACCTGCTCGCTCAGGGCGCCGTGGGCACAGAGCAGGACGCGTCCGTCCGGAGGCGGCGGGGTCAGCCAGCGGGTGGGCGTCCAGGAACGGGCGCCCGTGGCGGGCTGCCCGTCCAGGTGGACGGGGCGGCGGACGAGCCGTACCCAGCGGGGCCCCGGATGGGTGGCGCAGTAGGTTGCCAGGGCCCGCGCGTCCGACGCGTCCGAGGGGGCGACGACCTCGATGCCGGGCACGGCCCGCAGGAGGGCGGCGTCCTCGGTGGCGTGGTGCTGGGCGCCGTCCCGGCCCGCGCTGAGCCCGGTCATGCCGGCCAGGAAGGTGACGTCGGCCTCGTGGAGGGCGACGAGGGAGCGGATCGGCTCCAGGGCCCGCAGGGAGAGGAACGCGGCGAATCCGGCGACGACGACCTTGAGTCCGCCGCGCCACAGACCGAACGCGGCGGCGACCGCGGTGGCCTCGGCCACCCCGACGTCCACCACCCGGCCGGGGTGAAGCCGGGCGAAGTCGCCGAGCCGGAAGGAAAGGGTGGCGTCACAGGTGACGATCACGAACGGGTCGGGCCCGCGCAGGAGTTCGGCGCACAGGGTGTGGGTGAACGCCTCCAGCTGGGACTCCTCAGGGGTGGTCAGGGTGCTCACCTCCGGCCCGTGTGGCGCTCGGTGTACATCTGGAAGTCCGGTGAGGCGGTGTCGGCGGAGAGAACGACGTTGACGAGGGTCGGCCGGTCGGCCTCCAGTCCGGCTTTCAGAGCCTGCTCGAAGGAGGCGTCGTCCCGCACGGTGTGTGCGTGCCAGCCGAAGCCGTGCGCCACCGCGGTCCAGTCGGTGGCGGCGAACCGGTCGAGCAGGTCGGGTCGGCGCAGTCCGACCGTCGAGACCCGGTCGAGCAGTCCGAAGGCGTTGTCGTTGAGGAGGACGAAGACGAGGCGGGCTCCGACGCGGACCGCGGTCTCCATCTCCTGGCAGGCGAGGGCGAAGCCGCCGTCGCCGCCGACGCCGACGACCGTGCGTTCCGGCTGGGCGACCGCTGCCCCGATGGCGGCCGGGAGGGCGTAGCCGATGCTGCCGCTGCCGCGCGGGGCGATGACGGAGCGGCCCGCGCTACGGGTGCGGAAATGGGCGCCCGCCCAGCTGCAGGCGCGGGAGGCGTCGGCGATCAGGGCGGTGTCGGCCGGACAGGCCCGCTCCACGGCCTGGATGAGGGCGCCGGGGGCGGGAGGCGCGGTGTCGTGCGGCGGATCGAGGAGGGCGCCCGTGGTGCCCGTCCAGGCGAGGGCGCCGGGCCAGCCGGCCGCGCGCAGGGCACTCGCCAGGTCCGTCAGGGCCGCGGCGGCGTCGGCGTGCAGCACGCACCGCGGGGAGAGGATGCGGCCGAGTTCCTCCTCGTCGATGTCCACTTGGACGCAGACGGAGTCCGGCGCGGGCAGCCGTCCGTAGCCGGTGGACTTGTCGCCCGCCTTGCTGCCGACCCAGAGCACCAGGTCGGCGCGGGAGGCGAGGTCGTTGGCCGCCGTCGAGCCCTTGGCGCCGATGACACCGAGGCTGTGGGGGTGGGTCTCGGCGAGGGCGCCCTTGCCGTTGAAGGTCGTGGCCACCGGGATTCCGAAGGCTTCGGTGAGGGCGGCCAGTTGGTCGTAGGCATGGGACAGGTGGACTCCGCCGCCGGCGACGAGGAGGGGCCGCCGCGCCGAGGCGAGCAGGTCGACGACCTCGGCCACCGCTCCCTGGTCGGGGCGGAGGCGGGACAGGGCGGGCCGAGCGGCGGACGCCGGTGCGGCGGTCTCCGATGCCGGCGTCTGTGAAGGGGCGGGCCCGGGGGCGCCCGGACCCGCCAGGAGGTCGGAGGGGACATCGAGGTGGACGGGGCCAGGCCGGCCTGCCGTCGCCAGACGGACCGCCCGGGCGGCCAGGGCGGGCAGGCGTGCGGCGTCCGGTACGGCGAGGGTGGCCTTGACGCACGGCCGGAACATCTCCTGGTGGCGGCAGGCAGCCGTCGTCCACTGGTCCTCCTGGCCGAGCGGCACGCCACTGGTCAGGGCGATCAGCGGTATCGAGCTGTTGTACGCCTCGTGCAGCGCGGGCAGGAGCAGCGGCGAGCCGATGCCGCCGGGCGCGTCGACGACGGCCGTCTTCCCGGTGAACCGTGCGCAGGCGTCGGCCATGTATCCGGCGGCGGTCTCGCTGCGGGCCATCACGTGGCGTACCCCGGCGCGGCGCATGGCGGCGTACAGAGGCAGGGTCGACTCGCCGGGCAGGCCGAAGAACGACTCGACTCCCGCGTCCCGCAGGGCTTCGACGAGGGTGTCGGCTCCGGTACGTGTCACGTTGTCCTCCCGGGGACGGTTCGGCCGGCGTGCGGACGGTCGGGTGATGCGGAAAGGGCGGTCTCGACTGCCCGCAGCTCCGAGCCGAGCGCGCGTTCCGCCCTGTCGAGCGTGTCGTCGTCAGGGATCCAGCTCATGGGGACGGGCTTCTCCTCCAGGGCGGGGACGCCACTGCCGCGGACGGTGGAGGCCCACAGAACGGCGGGGCCGGCGGTACCGGTCAGCAGGCGGCCCATCTCGGTGTCCAGGGCGGCGAGGTCGTGCCCGTCGACCGCGGCGAAGGCGGGGGCGGTCGACTCCAGCATCCGCCGGGCGACGTCTCCTCGCGGGGTGGTGCCGCCCGACTGGTAGCCGTTGGCGTCCACGACGAGGAGCAGGTTGCGCAGTCCGGCGCGCACGGCCCACTGGTAGCCCTCCAGGGCGACGCCGGTCTGGAGCTCGCCGTCTCCCGTGACGACGGCGACGCGACCGCCGCCACCCCTCAGGGCGAGCCCGTGGGCCAGGCCGGCCGCCGCGGGGACGCCCAGGCCGAGGGAGCCGGTGGTCATCCCGACGCCGGACAGGAACCGCAGGTTGGGATGGCCCTGGTAGGGACTGCCGAGGGCCGCGTACGTCCCGTCCCCCTCCCAGCCGGCGACGGCCGCGTACAGGGCGGGGGCCGCGTGCCCCTTGGACAGGACGAGACGGTCGTGATCCGGCGTCTCCGCTCCGCCGGGCCCCGCGAGGTCGAGGTGTTCGGCCAGTACGGCGAGGAGGTCGGCGACCGACAGGCAGGAACCCAGGAATCCCCAGCGGGCGCTCCGTACCGCGCGCACCGAGGCGAGCCGCAGGCGCAGGGCGCGGGCCCGGACGCGGGCCGGCCGCTCCGTGCCGTGGCGTGCGTCAGCCATCGGCCTGCCCGTCCCGCTCGCCGCCGGTCAGGTTGACGAGGACGGGTTCGTCGCGGCCGATCTCGCCGCGTGCGGCCAGCTGGGCGACTCCCGCGAGGGCGGCCGCGGCCGCGAAGCACACGTGGATGCCCTCGTCCTCGGCGAGCCACCGGCGCGCCCGGACCATCTCGTCGTCGTCGACCCCCGCGAAGCCCCCGCCGGTCCCGGTGGTGATGGCCCGCATGAAGGGGTAGGTGTTGCTCGGGTCGCCGCGCAGGATGGCCTTGGCGAGTCCCTGCGGCCGACGCAGGATGTGATGCGGCTGGATGCGGTCGCTGCCCTCCCGGTCGGCCTGCCACATGGGCGCGCAGCTGAGCTGCTGGACACAGACGAAGCGCGGCAGCGCCGGCAGGCGGCCCATGGCGAGGTACTCCTGCGCCCCCTTGTGCGCCCCGTACACGCCCATGCCGCTGCTGACCGCCTGGAACACCACTGCAGGAGGGCTCGGCATCTGGTCGTACGCCTCCAGGTAGGCCAGTTTCAGTCCCTCCCGGCGGGCGGAGTTGAAGAACCCGCCCTCGAAGAGGAGCTCCTGGTCGGCCGCGAAGGCCCGGCCGGCCGAAGCGGCACCCACGAAGTCGTCGTCGACGACGTGCAGTTCGACCCCTGGGTGGTGGGTGTACTGGTGGCGGTCCACGAAGTCGCGCCCGGTGAAGAGGTGGACCTTCATGGCGTCGGTGAAGCGCAGCCCCCAGGCGAAGGACGTGGAGCTGTTGCCGGTGGAACTGGCCACGAACTCGCTGACGCCCTGTTCCTGGAGCACCGCCAGCACGCACGCGGCCATCCGGTCCTTGGTGGTCCGGGTGGCGTTGCGGGTCTCGTCCTTGAGGTAGAGGTGGTCGAGCCCGAGCCGGGAGCCCAGGGTGCGGGCGTGGACGCACGGGGTGTTGCCGTCGCCGATGTGGAGCGCGGACTCGGCCCGGTGCAGCGGAAGGAGGTCGAAGTACCGTGCGGACGGGACCCCTTCGTCCTCACGCACCCTGGCCGCAGTCAGGTCGTAAACGGGGTCCAGGAGCCCGCCGCAGGAACAGCGGGGGTCGACGGCGGCGTACGGGCGGGAGGCGCCGCAGCGGACGCACACGGCCCGGAAGTCCTTGTGGGTCGTCGGGGTCATCGGGGCTCTCCCACGGTGGCGCCGGCCGCCGTGGTGGCGGTGCGGGTGTCGGCAGGGGCGATCACATGGAGACCTCCGCCGGGAGTCAGTCCCCGCTGCCGGCCGGTCCGGCGGTCCCCGGACAGCAGGATCACGTTCATGTGGTTGGGCAGGTGGGTGTCGTCGAAGCCCAGGACGTGCCCGAGGAGCGTCCCGTCCTCCTCGTGGACCGCGTCGCCGACCGCGAGCAGTCCGCCCGTGAACTCGGCGAAGCCCAGGTAGGACACCTCGTCGACGCGGTCACTGCCGGCGGGGGGCGGCGCGGGCGTGGTCATGAGCTCGTGGACGGAGCCGGCCGTGACGACGCGGGTCTGCCAGCGCTCCGGCTTCATGCCACGGCTGAGCCGGCGGTGCTCCATCACGGCGACCCACCGGCCGGTCAGGGGGGATCGCGGCCAGTTCCGGGCGTCCGGCCGGTCGGGGACCGGCTCGGTGAGAAGCCGTCGCCCGAGCTCACCGGCGACGGTGCGGGCCGCGACGGCGTCGTAGCCGTCCACGGCGACCCACGGGCGGGTACCGGTCTCCTTGATGAGGGCCGTGCCGACAGGAGCCTCCGGGGTGGCGCCGATGCCGTGCCATGCCGGGAAGCGGGCGGCGGACACCCTGGCCGCCTCGCGCAGTGCCGACTCGCGGCTGGTTCCGCGCGGTCCCACGAGGAGGGCGAGGGGCGCCTCTTGCAGCACCCGGCAGCCCAGGGCCTCCGCGAGCTCGTCCGGGGTGAACACCGCAGTGCCCCGCGGGTCCCCGGCGGTGACCGCGGGTGCGGCCAGCTCCGGATGGTCGGCCAGGCACACGTGCCTGGCCAGGGAAGGGATCCGGCGCAGCAGGCTCACCGGCAGCTCGCACGGGGACGGCAGGCCGCGTAATCGTAAGCCGTCCGGTACGTGCGGGTCGTGGGTGACTTGGACGGACGACCAGGACAGCAGGGCGTGGCCGTGCTCGTGGAGCAGCGGGACGAGCGCGGTGGCCGTCCCCCCGCCGGTGTCGAGCAGGAGCGCCGCCCCGGTGGCCGAACCGACGGCCGCGCCCGCGAGGACCGGGCCGTCCTGTGCGGCGACCGCGGTGAGCAGCGCGGCGGTCAGAGCGGCCGGTTCCGTCAGGGAGCGCGGGTCGTCGCGCTGCCCCGCATACAGGACGGACCTGGCCGCCGTGTCCGTGACGAAGCGGTCCCGTCGGCCGGGCATCCGCACGAGACGGAACCCCTCGGCGGCGCTGAGCGTCGCGGCGCGTCCGCTGCGCCCGCCGTGCAGGGGCAACGGCTCGGCCGGTCGGCCGCTGGGAGCGGTGAGCCGGTCAAGCCGACGCGGGTCGAGCGGTATGGCCAGGCACACTGCGTCCGGCGGCGGCTGTCCGGTCGTGTCGGAGTCCGGCGGCACATGGGCCGGGCGCAGGGCCGCGGTGGCGTAGCCGATGACGGCCGGGTCGCTGCTCAGCAGCCGGACCCGGCGCGGACCGACGGCGAAGTCGGCTGCGTGGCCGAGTTCGGAGCCCAGGTCGGCGGCGAGGCCGGTGAGCGGAAGGGCATGGTATTCGGCAGCGATCACGGGATCCCCCTCTTCTCGCTGGATGACATTGCCGGAGTGACGGAGACGTGTGCGGGTCCGCGACGAAGGGCCCGTCGCGACGTACGGGTGTCGTGGGCGGAGGCCCGATCGGGGTGTGCGGGGGCACCGGGGCCCAGGGAGACAGCCGAAGCACGGGGTCGGTCGGATCACGGGGGGTCGGTCGGATCACGGGGCCGGTCGAGCCGCGGCGCTGGTCGAGCCACGGGGCCGGTCGAGCCACGGCGCTGGTTGAACCACGGTGGTCAGTCGAACCAGTGGTCCGGGACGGTCACGCCGAGGCCCGGCTCTTCGGGCAGGCTCAGCCGCCCGGCCCGCACGGTGAAGCCGCCCTGCGGGCCGTGCTCGGGATCGAGAACGACGAGGGAGAAGTAGTAGTCGCAGCCGTCGACGAGGGAGGGCAGCGTGAGCATCTGGTGCAGTGCGGCTGTCGTCCCCAGCCGGGACTCCTCGAACGCCCCTGCGTACCCGTAGACGCCGTGCAGCGCCGCCGCGGCGGAGATCCGTCCGACCGCGCCGTAGCCCCCGAGTTTGCCGAGTTTGAGGCTGATCAGGTCGTACGAGCCGTCCGCCAACAGACGGCGCGCGTCGGCCGGGGTGCGGCAGCCTTCGTCGGCGCAGAGGGGCACGGAGAAGGACCGGCGCAGCCGGCTGAGCGGCTGGTGGTGCTCGGGGGAGAAGGGCTGTTCCACGAAGTCGATCGGCACGTCGGCGACGGCCCTCATCAGGCGGGGCACGTCCAGCGGGTCGCCGGTGCAGTTGAAGTCCAGCCGGATCACGATGTCGTCGTACCGGCCGGCGAGGGACTCGATCCTGGCCGCGTCGGTGCGCCAGTCCCGTACCCCCGTCTTCATCTTGAAGATGCGGTACCCCTCCTCGTACCTGGCCCGGACGAGCTCGGCCTCTTGGACGGGGTCCTGGGCCGACACGGAGTACGACAGTCCGAGGTCGGGGCGCCGAAGTCCGCCGAGCAGCGTGTAGACGGGAATGCCCAGGGCGCGGGCGGCGAGATCGTGAAGTGCCGTCTCGACGGCGCTTTTCACTGCCGGATTTCCGACTATGGCCGCATCGATGGCGGTGCGACATCCTTGAAGATCCAGTACGTCACGGCCCTCGATAGCGGGTCTTAAAAGCCTCTCGGCCACGTGGCATATTCCCTCTGGAGTCTCCGACGAGAAGAGGTTCCAGGTGGCCGCCTCACCGTACCCGGAGACACCCTCGTCACTTCTGACCCGCACGAACACATTGGTCACGGAGTCGATCAGGGAGCCGGCACCCATTTCCTGCTTCTCCCGAGTGGGAAGCGTGCGCACGGCGGTGGAGATGTCCCTGATGCGCATGAAATACCCCTTGAAGTTATGTCTTGTTTGTATGTGTTCATGCACTTACGCCGTGTACTGGCGATCATTTACAGTACGAGCGGCAAGCGGCCCCGCATAAGGCGTGATTCAGGGGCGCACAGGAGGCACGGAGGGGAGCACGTGAAAATTCTCGGGATCAATGCCATCTTCCATGACCCGGCTGCGGCACTGGTCGTCGACGGTGAGATCGTCATCGCCCAGGAGGAGGAACGTCTTTCGCGGAAAAAGGCTCGAAAGACACCGGTGCCGTTTAACCGGTGGGAACTTCCGGAATTGGCCGTTGCGAGTTGTCTGGCCGAATCCGGACTCCAGATGAGCGATCTCGACGCCGTGGTCTACTCCTACGAGCCGTCCCTCGTCCCCGACCAGGAAACGGACGAACCGCGGGGGTTCTGGGAGCAGGTCCACAAGACGTACGCGCAGATGGCCCCGGAGTTCCTCCACCGGATGTTCCCGGACCTCGATCCGGCCAAGGTCACCTTCGTCCCCCACCACTTCGCGCACGCCGCCTCCGCCTATCTGGCCGCGCCGTACGAAAGTTGCGCCGTCCTCGTCCTCGACGGCCGCGGCGAGCTCGCCACGCACCTCGCGGGCCGCGCCGAGCACGGCACCCTCACCGTCCTGGCGAGCCAGCATCTGCCGCACTCGCTCGGACTGCTGTACGAGGACGTCACCGAGCACCTCGGCTTCCGCCGCTGCGCGGACGAGTACAAGGTCATGGCGCTCGCGGCCTATGGCGAGCCCGCCTACCTGCGGCGCTTCCGCGAACGCGTGCGGGCGAACAAGGACGGCACCTTCGTCGTCGAGCCGCTCGACCTGCACGAGCTGATGCCGCGTCGGCTCCGCGGCGAGGAGATGGAATCCCACCACGCGGACCTGGCCGCCACCGTCCAGCGTCGCCTTGAAGAGGTCCTCATCGACCTCGCCCGGTGGCTCCGGCGGGAGTCCGGAGAGCGGGATCTCGCCATGGCCGGCGGCGTCGCCCTCAACTGCGTGGCCAACTCGCGCATCGCGAGGGAAGGGTCGTTCGAACGGGTCTGGGTGCAGCCGGCGGCAGGCGACGCCGGTACGGCGCTCGGAGGCGCGCTCTACACCGCGCAGGCGGCGGGCGACCCCGTCAAGCACATGACCACGGCCGCCCTGGGGCGCGGCTGGAGCGACGAGGAGACGGAGGCATGGCTCCAGTCCAACCGGATCGTCTACTCCCGCCCGCCGGACGTGGCGACCGTCGTGGCCCGCGCGCTCGCGGACAACAAGGTCGTCGGCTGGTTCCAGGGCCGCAGCGAGTTCGGCCCCCGCGCGCTGGGGCACCGCAGCCTGCTGGCCAACCCCCGCTACCGCGGGAACCTCGAACGCCTCAACGACATTAAGGGCAGGGAGCAGTTCCGCCCCGTGGCGCCCATGGTCCTGCTCGAACGCGCCGCGGAGATCTTCGACGGACCGCTGCCGAGCCCGTACATGCTCTTCACCCATCAGATCAAGCCCGGCTGGGCCGAGCGCATCCCGGCGGCCCTGCACGTCGACGGAAGCGCCCGCATCCAGACCATCGGCGAAGACGACGAACCCCTCGTGGCCCGCATGCTGAAGGAGTTCGAACGGGAGACGGGCGTCCCCGTCGTCATCAACACCAGCTTCAACGTGGCCGAGATGCCCATCGCGGACCACCCCCGCGACGCCGTCGCCTGCTTCGCGACCACCCCCATGGACCTACTGGCCCTCGGCCCGTTCGTCCTCCAGCGCCGCGAGCTGTCGGCGGACTGAGCAGGGGCAGGGGCTCGGACGCGTACCCGGCCGGCGCTTTCCGTCGGGCACTGGACGAGGCCCTGTCACCGAGGACGAGGGGCACGAGTCGGATTACCGTTCCCGCTCTTCTGCCGAGGTCGTCCTCCGGCGCCGACCTCGGTTCTCGCCCGCCGAGGGCCGGTCCCATGGCGACGGCGGTTACAGCACAGCCTGGGCGGCGGCCAAGTTCTCGACGATGCCGACCGCCGTCCACGCCGAGCCATTCCTCGATCGCTCTCGGCGAGCCGGGGTCTCGACGTGGGCCCGCGGCGGAGCTCTTCGTCCAGTGGCCAGTGTCAGGCTTCCAACGGGATGCTCCCGGTCAGTCCCGGATGCCGAGCTCGGCATCCGGGCGGCAGATCTGGCAGGAGGGGGGATGACCAGACGGTTGTTGTCGACGGAGGAGAGCGTGCAGCGCACGTAGAGGACGCCCTGGTCGAGGTGGATGTCGTTCCAGTGCAGGCCGAGGACTTCGCCCCTGCGCATTCCAGTACCGATGAGGACCTCGAAGAGGTCGGCCATCTTGGGGTCGGCTTGGTGGCAGTGGGTGAAGCGGGCGGCCTCCTCCGCTCTCCAGATCCGCCGTTCCGGCGACGGCGGCCGGCGCAGGACCGGGAGCAGATTCTTCGTCGGAGGGCGGTACAGCAGCGGAACCCATGCTGACCAGCCAAAACAGCGACATCTGCGCCTCCGGCACCTACCAGACCACCCTCACGGTCACCGAGGCCAAGGGAGCCACGGGCTCCGCCTCCGCCACGGTCACCTGCACCAAGCTCTAGTGGTACATGACCTGCGCCATCGGCTGACCCACCCCGCACGACCCCCGGGAGGATCCGTCCCCTCCCGGCTGGCCCGGTACGGCCCACGGCCGTACCGGGCTCTCTTGGGGCTACGCGAGGTCCTCCCGGTCTCCGGCCAGCCCTTCAGGCCGGCCTGGAGACGGGTGCGTGCGCCGAGGGCGGCCATGAAGCGGTTCATGTGGCGTTCGATGGGGCGCTGGTTGCGACCGGTCTTGCGGGCGATCACCTGGTTCGTGCAGCCGACGGCCCACAACGGGTCCGGCGAGACGCCCAGTGCCTCCGCCAGTTCGGCCGGCGTCCGGCTCGGACCGGATAGCAGGAGCCGGCACAGGCGCTCCCCCTCCTCGTCGACACCCACTGCCTTCAGCGTTCCCACCACGTCTCCAGGTCTGCCGGTTTGCCGACACCGACGGTATTCCGGTGGTTCGTTTCCCGCCAGGAGCCCGTAGATTGCGCGGTGTTCCCCCACCACCCCGCTCTCCTGGAGGAGAGATGAGATGAGCTGTGATGTGCGCCGGCCTCACGCCGGTGGTCGCGCACTTGCCGGTGCCCACCTGCACCCTCACCTGACCCAGGGGGTCACCTGAACGCCTAGCCGGCCGCCCTCCAGCGGTCGGCCAGGCTCGCCGTGTCCTCACCACGGACGCGGCACCAACAGACTCCGGCCCCTGGAGGACCAGCGAGGGGGACTACCAGGGGCCGGACCGGGTCAGCACGAGTCGCGGGCCAGCACGGCACCGGCCTCGTACAGCCAGTGCCCGGCGCGCGCCTGGGCGTCGGCGGCGCTCCCGGCCAGCCCGACGAGGGTCAAGGCCTGCTCGTCGGTGGAGTCGCCCGCCACGACCCGCACCGGTGCGCCGGCTCGTTCCGCCCGGCTGATCACTTCGCCGACCGTCTTGCCGAGGAGGCTGGTCGAGTCGAATCGGCCTTCGCCGGTGACCACGAGGTCGGCGCCGGTGCAGTGGGTGTCCAGGTGGAGGAGGTCCGCGAGTGCGGCTGCCCCGGGCACGATGTGAGCTCCCCAGGCGGCGGCAAGCCCGTACGCGGTACCACCGGCCGCGCCGGTGCCCGGCAGGCTGGGGTCACCACCGAGGAGTTCGGCGAAGCGGCCCAGGCCGCGTTCCAGCAACTCGATCTCGGCTTGTCCGGCACCTTTCTGCGGACCGTACACCGCCGCGGCGCCGCTCACGCCGAGGAGCGGGTTGGTGACATCGGTCAGGAGTCGCACGCCTCCGGCGGGCGCGGGGCGCAGCTGGTCCCGGAGGCGTACGGCTGAGCTGAGCGCGCCGCCGCCGTCGGGCAGGGGAGCACCGGAGCCGTCCAGGACGTGGAGGCCGAGCGCGGAGAGCAGTCCGGTGCCGCCGTCGGTGGAGGCGGAGCCGCCGAGTGCGACCGTCAGAGCGGTCGCGCCGGCGTCGAGGGCGGCGGCGATGACCTCGCCCGTGCCGCGGGTGGTCGCGGTGAGCGGTGCCAGTCGGCCGTTCATGAGCGGGAGACCGCTGGCGATGGCGAGTTCGACCAGGGCGGTGCCGTCCGGGAGCAGGGCGAAACGGCCGGTGACCGGTGTTCCGTCCGGGCCCGTGCATCGCGGTACGTCGTGAACGGTGGCGCCCGGACGTGCGGCGATGACCGCGTCGAGTGTGCCTTCGCCTCCGTCGGCCATCGGCAGAGTCAGCAGTTCGTCGTTCGTACGTACCGATTGCCAACCGGCGGCCAGTGCCTCGGCCGCGGCGGTCGCGGTGATGCTGCCCTTGAAGGAGTCGGGTGCGATGACGACTCTCACGCGTCGGCCACGTAAGCGAGGTGACGTTCGGCCAGGGTCCGCAGGGTCAGGTCGCCGGGGGTGTCCCAGATCCGCTCGTTGAAGATCTCGACCTCGATCCAGCCGGTGTAGCCCGCGGCGTTCACCTGGCGGGTGAGGGTGCGGAAGTCGATGTGGCCGTCGCCGACGTGTCCCCGGCCGAGCAGGGCGTCCGCGGGCAGCGGGAGGGTCCAGTCGCAGACCTGGTAGGAGGCGATCCGCCCCGACTGCCCGGCGCGGGTGATCTGCTCGTCGAGCTGGGGGTCCCACCAGACGTGGTAGCTGTCGACGACGACGCCGACCTGTGTCGCCGGATGGGGTTCGGCGAGGTCGAGGGCCTGTCCCAGGGTGGAGACGACGGCCCGGTCGGCGCAGAACATGGGGTGCAGCGGCTCGAGTGCCAGCCGCACACCGAAGTCGCCGGCGTGCGGCGCGAGCTCGGCGATCATGTCCGCGACGGCGGCACGCGCTCCGGCGAGGTCGCGGCTTCCTTCCGGCAGCCCGCCGACGACCATCACCAGGGTGTCCGTGCCGAGTTCGGCTGCTTCCTCGATCGCCTGGAAGTTGTCGACGAGGGCGGCGCGTCGCTCGTCGGGTCCGGTGGCGGTGAGGAAGCCGCCCCGGCAGAGGCTGCTGACGGCCAGCCCGGCGTCCCGGCAGAGCGTGGCGGCGCGGGCGAGTCCGGTCTCGGCGACCTTGTCACGCCACAGGCCGATCGCCGGGATCCCGGCGTCCACGCAGCCGCGGACGGCCTCGGGCAGGCTCCACCGCTTGGTGGTGATCTGGTTGAGGGAGAGGCGGTCGAGTCCGGTCACGGCCGGGCTCCTTTCGGGTACGGGGAAGAGACGTGTGGCCGCCCGTCCAGCGAGTACGGGCGGCCACGGGGGAGAACGTCCGGCCGGGTCAGCCGACGGGGGCGGCCACGGCGATCAGGCGCCGCATGCGATCGGCCGCGAGATCGGGGGACGGCAGGATCCCGGCGGCGTCGGCGAGCCGGAACAGCTCGACGAGGTGGGGGAGGGAACGACCGCTGTGCGCGCCGCCGATCATGGTGAAGTGGTCCTGGTGGCCGGCCATCCAGGCGAGGAACACGACGCCGGTCTTGTACTGGTACGTCGGTGCGGCGAACAGGTGCCGGGCCAGCGGGAGCGTGGGCGTGAGCAGTGCGTCGTACCGTTCGAGGTCGCCCTGGTCCAAGGCGCGCAGCGCCGCTGCGGCGACCGGTGCGATGGGGTCGAACACGCCCAGGAGAGCGTCGCTGTGGCCGTGCTCGTCGCCACGGATCAGGGCCGGGTAGTTGAAGTCGTCTCCGGTGTAGAGCCGTACGCCGTCGGGGAGGGAGCGGCGCAGGGCGATCTCCCGGTCGGCGTCCAGGAGCGAGACCTTGATGCCGTCGATCCGGCCCGCGTGCTCCTTGATGAGTGCCAGGACGGTGGCGGTGGCCGTGTCGAGGTCACCGGAGCCCCAGTAGCCCGCCAGCGCCGGGTCGAACATCTCGCCCAGCCAGTGCAGGATCACCGGGCGCCCGGACTGGCCGATCAGGTGGCCGTATACCCGGAGGTAATCGTCGGCGCTGCGGGCGGTGGCGGCCAGTGCCCTGCTGGCCATCAGGATCGGCTGGGCGCCGGCCTCCTCCACGACGGCGAGCTGCTCCTCGTACGCGGCGGTGATCGCGGCGAGCGAGTGGGCGGGTCCGGGGGTGAGCTGGTCGGTGCCGACGCCGCAGGCGAGCAGTCCGCCGGCGGCGCGGGCCTCGGCTCCGGAGCGTCTGATCAGTTCGCGGGTGGCTGTCCAGTCCAGGCCCATGCCGCGCTGGGCGGTGTCCATGGCGTCGGCGACGCCGAGGCCGAGGGACCACAGGTGGCGGCGGAAGGCGAGGGTGGTGTCCCAGTCGACGGCGGCGGGGGCACCGGGCGCGTTGTCACCGAGCGGGTCGGCGGCGACGTGGGCGGCGGCGTAGGCGACGCGGGACACGGAGGGGGCCGGGGTGGGAGGTAGCCCGATGGGTTCGGACATGCGGTGGCGTCCGATGCCGGGCAGGTCGATGGTGACGGGCATCAGATCTCCAGGGCGGGTATGTCGAGGCGACGGCCCTCTCGGGCGGAGCGCAGGCCGAGCTCGGCCAGTTGGACGCCCTTGGCGCCCTCCAGGAGGTCCCAGTGGTACGGCTCGTCCAGGGCGACGTGGCGGAGGAACAGCTCCCACTGGATCTTGAATCCGTTGTCGAACTCGCCGTTGTCCGGCACCTGCTGCCACTGGTCGCGGAAGGACTCGGTGACGGGCAGATCGGGGTTCCAGACCGGCTTGGGGGTCGCTGAGCGGTGCTGGAAGCGGCAGTTGCGCAGGCCCGCCACGGCGGAACCCTCGGTGCCGTCGACTTGGAACTCGACCAGCTCGTCGCGGTCGACGCGGACGGCCCAGGAGGAGTTGATCTGGGCGGTGATGCCGCCCTCCAGCTCGAAGATGCCGTAGGCGGCGTCGTCGGCGGTGGCCTCGTAGGGGCGGCCCTGCTCGTCGACGCGGCGGGGGATGTGGGTGGCGGTGTGCGCGTAGACGGAGCGGACGGGCGCGATGACGTTGTCCAGCACGTAGCGCCAGTGCGGGAACATGTCGAGGATCATGCCGCCGCCGTCCTGGGCGCGGTAGTTCCAGGAGGGTCGCTGGGCGTCCTGCCAGTCGCCTTCGAAGACCCAGTAGCCGAACTCGCCGCGCACGGAGAGGATCCGGCCGAAGAAGCCACCGTCCACCAGGCGCTTGAGCTTGAGCAGGCCGGGGAGGAAGAGCTTGTCCTGTACGGCGCCGTTGCGTACTCCGGCGGTGCGGGCGAGGGCGGCCAGTTCCAGGGCGGAGTCGAGGGACTCCGCGGTGGGCTTCTCGGTGTAGACGTGCTTTCCGGCGGCGATGGCCTTGCGCAGGGCGGCCTCGCGCGCGGTGGTGACCTGGGCGTCGAAGTAGATCTCCGCGAGCGGGTGCGCGAGCGCCTCGTCCAGGGACGTGGTCCAGTGTGTGAGGCCGTGACGGTCGGCGAGGTCCTTCAGCTTGTGTGCGCTGCGGCCGACCAGGATCGGTTCGGGCCAGAGGATCTCTCCGTCGCCGAGCGGGATGCCGCCCTGCTGGCGGATGGCGAGGATCGAGCGGACGAGGTGCTGGCGGTAGCCCATCCGGCCGGTGACGCCGTTCATGACGACGCCGATCACCCTGCGGGACATGGGATTCTCCGATTCGTGAGGGGTGGTGCGGTGTGGTTCAGGCGGTGCGGTGGACGTCGTCCGCGAGGACGGGGTGGGCGAAGGGCCGGCCGTCGGCCCACAGGGCGAGTTCGTCTGCGGCGGCGGCGGCCATCCGGTGGAGTTCACGCCCGAGCGAGCCGGCGACGTGCGGCGTGAGCACGACGTTCGGCAGGTCGTAGAGCGGGGAGTCGGCGGGGAGCACCTCGGGGACCGTGACGTCGATGACAGCGTTGAGCCGCCCGGAGACGAGTTCGCCGATCAGGGCGTCCTGGTCGATGAGGGAACCGCGGGAGGTGTTGATCAGAGTGCTGCCGTCCCGCATCAGGGCGAGTCGGCGGCCGTCGATCAGGTGTCGGGTGTCCGGCAGCTCGGGAGCGTGCACGCTCACCACGTCGGCGGCGGTGCACAGTTCGTCGAGACCGACGGCCCGGGCACCCAGACGGGCTGCCTCGGCCGGGGTGACGTACGGGTCGTGCAGCAGCAGGTCGAGGTCGTGCGGGCGCAGCAGCTCCAGGACGCGGCGGCCGATGCGGGAGGCGCCGATGATGCCCACGGTGCGCCGGTAGTTGCCCGCGTCGGCGTAGGCGCGCTGCCAGTCGTACGGGGCCCGGCGGTCGCGGTAGTCCTCGCGGATGCGCAGTAGCTGCTTGTTCGCGAGGAGAGCGACGGCGACGGTGTACTCGGCGACCGGAAGGGCGTTGGCCCAGGCCGCGGAGGCGACCTCGATGCCCCGCTTCCAGCAGGCGTCGGTGATGTGGTGCTTGACCGATCCCGCGGCGTGGATGACGGCCCGCAGCTTGGGTGCGGCGGCCAGCACGCTTTCGTCGATCGGCGGACAGCCCCAGCCGGAGAGGACCACTTCCGCGTCGGCCAGCGCGGCCACGGCCTCGGGGGTGGTGAAGTCGTCGAGGACCAGGTCCGGGTCGAGATCGGCCAGTGCGGTGAGCCGGGCCATGGTGTGCTCGTCGATCAGTCGTCCTGCGAGCTCCGGGTGCATGGCGAGGACGGCGCGGGGACGGCGCGCCGCCCTGCCGTCGGTGGGCGGCAGCGGGTCGGGCATGGAGTTCGTCTCCTGGGTGACGGCGCGGGGATCGGGGCTCATTTGACGCTCCCCGCGGTGAGACCGGCCTTCCAGTGCCGTTGGAGGAGGATGAAGGCAAGGACGAGCGGGACGACGGCGAGTAGCGCGCCGGTGACGACCAGCGGGTAGTACTCGGGAAAGGCCTTGGTCTGGACGTTCCATGTGAACAGTCCCAGGCTGACCGGGAACAGCTTGTTGTCGGAGAGCATCACCAAGGGCAGGAAGAAGTTGTTCCAGATCGCGGTGAACTGGAACAGCAGCACAGTGACGAATCCCGGCATGACCATGCGCAGGCCGATCGACCAGAAGATGCGCAGCTCTCCCGCTCCGTCCATGCGTGCGGCCTCCAGCACTTCGCCGGGGATGTAGCCGGCACAGAAGACGCGGGAGAGGTAGACCCCGAAGGGGAAGACCAGGGAGGGGAGGAGCACGGCCCAGTAGGTGTTGACGATGCCCACCTTGGAGGCGAGCAGGTACATCGGCAGGGCGAGCGCGGTGGTCGGCACCATGACACCGACCAGGACCAGGCCGAACACCTTCTCCTTACCGGGGAAGGAGTAGACGTGGAACACGTACCCGGCGGCGACGCAGATCAGAGCGCACAGGAGCGCGCCAAGACCGGCGTAGAGCAGGGAGTTGGCGAACCAGCGGAAGTAGATGCCGCCACCGGTGGAGGCCAGGTCGCCCAGGTTCTTGCCGAGGTTGATGTTCTCCAGGGTCAGGGCGTTCCCGCCGAGCAGGTCGGCGGTGTTCTTGGCCGCGGCGGTGAGCAGCCAGCCGAGCGGCAGCAGGGTGTAGGCGGTGGCCAGGACGAGCGCGCCGTTGACGGCGGTCTTGGACAGGCTCCAGTGACGGCGGGGGCTGCTCATGCGGCGGCCTCCTTCCGGCGTTCGGACCGGGACCGGGTGATCCGGGTGACGACGAAGGACAGCACTGCGGCGGCGATGGCGAGGAGCACCGAGGCCGCGGCGGCGAGGCCGTAGTCGCCGCGTTCGAAGGCGGCGGTGTAGGCGTACATGTTGGGGGTCCAGGTGGAGGTGACCCCGGGGGCGGTGCCGTGAAGGATCATCGGTTCGGTGAAGAGCTGGAGCGAGCCGATGACGGTGAACAGTCCGACCAGGGCGAGCGAAGCGCGGATGAGTGGGATCTTGATGCTCAGCGCGGTGCGCAGCGGGCCGGCGCCGTCGACGACGGCTGCTTCCAGTACCTCGCGCGGGATGGCCTGGAGGGCCGCGTAGAAGATGACCACGTTGTAGCCGGTCCACTGCCACAGCGCCATGTTGACCACGGCGGGAAGCGGGTGGCCGAGCGGGTCGGGCTGGGTGCCGAGGGCTTCCAGCGCGTCGAGGATCGGGCTGATGCCGGGGGTGTACAGGTACATCCAGATCAGTGCGGCGATGATGCCGGGCACGGCGTGGGGGATGAACAGGGCGAGCTGGAAGAACCGCTTGGCACGGGCCAGTGCGGAGTCCAGGATCAGGGCCAGTGCGAGGGCGAGGCCGACCATCACGGGGATGTACAGCAGGCAGTACTGCGCGATGGTCAGGAACCCGTCGCGGAATGCCTCGTCCTCAAGGGCCCGGGTGTAGTTGCCCAGGCCGGTGAAGACGGTCTCGGTGCCGCCGAAGCCGAGCCCGCCGCGCTGCTCGGTGAACAGGCTGAGGTAGACGGCGTAGCCGATCGGCACGAGGGTGCAGGCCGTGAACAGGAGCAGGAACGGGGCGAGCAGGACGGCAGGCGCCCCGTACCGCCCGCGCCGCCGGGGGGCGACGGCGCGGGCGGCTTTGGTGCGGGTGTGGCGGGTCGTCACTGCGCGACCTTCAGCCCGCGGTTCTTGAACTCGTCCAGCGTGTCCTGCTGGGCGGTCGTCAGGGCTTCGCCGATGGTGCCGGTCTTGCCTGCGACCTTGCCGAAGGAGTCCTTGAGCGAGCCGTTGGTGACGCCCATGGCCGGGCCCCAGGTCCAGCCGGGCTTGATGGACTTGGCGGCGTCCGTGTACACGCTGTAGATGTCCTGGCCGCCGTAGAAGTCGGTGTTGAACGCTTCCTTGGCGACCGGGATGAGCGCGGTGGCGGCGGGGTACGAGGACGAGGTGCCGGTGGCGATGCGGGCCTTGATGCCTTCGGGGGTGGTGGTGGCCCAGGTGGCGAACTCGACGGCTGCCTTGGCCTTCTTGCTGTCCTTGGAGACGGCGAAGGTGGTGCCGCCGAGCATCCCGCTCGCGGGTGCTCCGTCCCAGGTGGGCATGGGCGCGACAGCCCAGTTGCCATCCATCCCGGGGCTCGTGCCGAGGTTGGCCTTGAGGACACCGGCGCCCCACGAGGCGCCCAGGTAGCCGGCGGTCTCGCCCTTCTGGAGGGACGCGGTCCACTGCTGGCTGAAGGAGGGGTGGACCTGGACGAGGTCGTCGTTGATCAGCTTCTGCCAGTAGTCGGAGACCTTGTTGGTCTCCGGGCCGGTGAGGTTCACCTTCCAGGCGTCGTTCTCGGCGGCGAACCAGCGGGCGCCGTTCTGCCAGGCCATCGCCTCGAAGGTGGTGGGGTCGTCCGGGAAGAACGTGGCGATACGGGTCTTGGGCTGGGCGGCCTTGAGCTTCTCGGCGGCCGTGCGGAACTCGTCCCAGGTCTTGGGCACCGTGATGCCGGCCTTCTGGAAGAGGTCCTTGCGGTAGTAGAACGCCTGGGGCGCGACGTCCAGGGGCAGGGCCCAGGTCTTGCCGCCGAGCGAGGTCAGCTCGTTGGCCTGCGGCAGGTACTTCGCCTTGAGGCCGTCGTCGACGAGTCCGCTGATGTCCTGGACGGCGCCCTGGCTGACGAAGTCGGGCAGCTGCGGGTACTCGACGTTGAAGATGTCCGGGGCGTTGCCGGCCTTGACCGCGTTGGAGATCTTGGCGTAGCCGCCATTGTTGCCGGAGGGGATCTCCTCGAACTTGATCTGGATGTCCGGGTGGTCCGCGTTGAAAGCGGCGACGACCTCTTGGGTGCCCTTGGCCCAGCCCCAGAACGTGAGAGTGACCGGCTTGCCATCGTCGGCGGAGGCGTTGTCGCTGTCGCCGCCGCAGGCGGCGAGCAAGGTCCCGCACAGGGCGGCGACGGTGACGGCGGCACTGGCGCGGAGAGCTCTGCGGCGGGAGAACACGAGTGAGCGCATGGCACGGCTCCTAAGGGAGGGCACGGGGGTTGGGAGGGGTCGGCCCTGTTTCGGGATCGTGAACGGGGGGCGACTGGCAGCCATCCTGAGCAGACAGCTGATCAGAGTCAAGACTTCTGGATCAAATGATCGATATGATCGAATGGCTGCTAGTCGTGCTCCTCTCTCGAGTGTGGCTCTGAACTGGCACTATTGCCACACTTGCCGCAGCGTTTCCGGGACATTACGATCTGATCAAGCAGTTCATTTGATCTGATCGGCTTGACGAATGATCAGTCGGTTTCTAGATTCCGCCCAGGGCCGCCACCCGCCCACGGACCCACCGACAAAGGACACACCCCATGCCACTGCCCCCGGAGGACCGACACCTCAGCCCGTGCACCGGCTGGACCAGGACGCACTGGGAGGCGGCAGCCGACGACCTGCTCACCGCCGTCCGCCCCTACGCGAGCCCCGCCCGCGCGCTCATCGATCTGCCCGGCACCCGGCCGAGCTGGTCGGGCCGCCGATCCGACGGACTGGAGGGCTACGCCCGGACCTTTCTCCCCGCCGCCCTGCGCATCGCCGGTGCGGGCGGCGCGGACCCTCACGGCCTGCTGGAGCTGTACGCGGACGGGCTCGACGCGGGCACCCGCACCCCCACGTCGGAGCGTGACCTGGCCGACGGCGACCTCGAGTCATGGCCGCTGATCACCGACCGCGGTCAGGCCATGGTCGAGGCCGCCTCCATCGCCTTCGCGCTGCGCCTCACACGACCCTGGCTCTGGGACCGTCTCGACAACGCAGTCCGTGAACGGGTCGGCCGGTGGCTCGCCGGCGCCCTGCACCACGCCCCCAACGACAACAACTGGTGGCTCTTCCCGCTCTCCGTCGGCGGATTCCTCGCCGAGGTCGGCATCGAGGAGAAGGACGCCCGAGCCGCCGTCCGCCGCGGCCTGGAGAAGATCGACCAGTGGTACCTCGGCCACGGCTGGTACACCGACGGACGCCCCCGCGCCTTCGACCACTACAACGGCTGGGCCTTGCACCTCTACCCGGTCCTGCACGCACACCTCGCCCAAGACCAGGCCATGCTCGACGAGTACGGCAGCCGGCTCGCCACCCACCTCGCCGGCTACGCGCACACCTTCGGAGCCGACGGCGCCCCCATCCACCAGGGCCGCTCCCTCACGTACCGCTTTGCCGCCGCCGCACCCCTGTGGGCCGGTGCCCTCACCGGACACACCCCGCTCGCGCCAGGCACCACGCGACGCCTCGCCTCCGGCGCGCTGCGCTACTTCCTCGACCGCGGTGCCGTCGACGAGCACGGTCTGCTCACTCTCGGCTGGCACGGCCCCGAGCCCCGGCTCATCCAGCCTTACTCCGGCCCTGCCTCCCCATACTGGGCAGGCAGTGCCTTCCTCGGCCTGCTGCTCCCCCCCGACCACCCGGTCTGGACAGCACCGGAGGAGCCCGCCCCCGCGGAGATCCGCGACACCGTGCTCGCCCTGCCGCAGCCGGGCTGGCTTGTGCAGTCGACCGCCGCCGACGGATTGGTACGCCTCCACAACCACGGCAGCGACGACCAGCCGACCGACCACGTGCAGCCCGACAACCCGTACTACGCGCGCCTGGCCCACTCCACCGTCACTGGCCCCACCCACGAGGGCGCCGCGGACAACCACCTGGCGCTTCTGGTGGACGGCGAATCCACCGAACGCGGCAGGATCGACCCGCTCGGCGCCGGTCCCGGCTGGGCCGCATCGACCTGGCGGCCCCGCGCCGACGGCCAAGAACTGCCGGGCGTCACCGTGACCTCGCTCACGCTGGCCCACGGCCCCGACGAGATCCGCGCCCACCTGGTCACCGGCGCCGCGCCGGGCACCGGCGTCCGCCACGGCGGCTGGGCCGTCGCCGGCGCCCGTGTCGAGTCCGGGCCCGCCGCCGTGGCCCGCGCCGACGGACGACTCACCAGCGAACTCCGAAACCTGCACGGCTTCACCGCTGCCGACACGGTGCCCGTCCCCGGCGGCACCGTCTACGGCGCCGAAGCGGCCCTGCCCGTCCTCACCGGCACACTCCCCGCCGGACCGGCCCTGCTGGCCTGCGCGGCCAGGCTCACCGGCACCGCCGGACTGCCCCCGCTCAGCGCACTGGATCTCACCGCCCTGCCCGGCGATCCCTGTCGCCTGGGGGTCCGCTGGACCGACGGCACCGTCTGGGAGATCCACATCGGTACCGGCACCGTCTCCGTCACCCGCTGGAACTGAGTACCGACATGCCCCTAGCCCTCGCCACCCTCGGCCTTCCCGGCACCCCCCTCGACCAGCTGGTCGGCCTCGCCGCCGACCACGGCTGGCACGGACTGGAACTCCGCTGCGCCTCCGACCAGCCCATCCGCCTCCAGCTCGATCCTGGCCAGCGCCAGCACGCGGCCCGCACGTTCGCCCGCGCCGGCATCGTGCCGCTCACCCTGGCCTCGTACATCGGCGTCGCGGCACCGGGACCGGACGGGCCCGTCGTGGAGGACCTGCTCGCACACCTTCGGCTCGCCGCCGATCTCGGCTGCCGCCACCTGCGGGTCTTCCCGCACGGCGGTCCCGGCGCCATCGGTGCGGCCGACGCCAGGGCCGTCTACCGACTGCGCGAGGTGGCCGGTCAGGCGACGCTGCTCGGCGTGCGGGTGCTCGTCGAGACCCACGACTCGCACCGGTCGGCCACCGCCCTGGCCGGGATGCTCGACCAGGTCGGCCGCCCGGCGGTCGGAGCCGTCTGGGACCTTCTGCACACCTGGCTGGCGGACGAGACACCGACCGGGGCGTGCCGTTCCCTCGCTCCGCACCTGGGCTATGTGCAGGTCAAGGACGTCGCCTCGGCCACCGATCTCACCCCGCTCGCTCTCGGCGACGGCGTCCTGCCGATTGCCGAATGCCTCCGGCTCCTGCCCCGCCAGAGCTGGGTCGCCTGGGAGTATGAGGCCCCCTGGCACCCCCGGGCCGCCCCGCTGACACCGCGGCTACGCGCGGGCGCCGACTACCTGACCCGCCTCCGCTCCGCGTGACGCCGGACCTCGGTCACGACTGCCCGCCCGGCCATGCGTGACCGGGCGGGCGGTGTGTCGAGGCCATCAGCCGCCGCAGGAGGTTCGCACGCGCAGCGAGGGCAGCAGGGAAATGCGGTGGGCCGGCAGCTCCGCGGCGGCGGCGAGCCGTCGCAGCAGCAGGTCGAACGCGGCCTCGCCGACCGCCCGCTTCGGCGGGGCGACGGCCGTCAGCGGCGGAGCGGCCAAGGCCGCGAACACGTCGTCGTAGGCGATCAGAGCCACGTCGCCGGGAACCGTGAGTCCGAGTGAACGCAAGAGGGGCGGCAGCTGTATGGCGTCCTGGTCGTTGTGGACGAGCACCGCCCGGGTGCCCTCCGCGGCGGCGTCGGCGATCTGCCGGGCGAGCCGCCCGGGGCTGGACGGCGCCCCTTCGTTGCCGAGTGCGTCGAGCACGGGCAGCGGTTCCATGCCCAGCAGTCGCATGCCCTCCGCATAGCCGGCGCGTACCTCCTCGGCTGTCCACGAATCGCTGCGGGCGGCCAGCAGGACGCTGTGGTGGCCGAGCCCGGCGAAGTGCCGCAGCGCGCGCAGCACGCCGTCGCGATGGTCCGAGCCGACGGCGTCCAGCCGCGCGCCGGGACCGTCCGGAGTGGGGGAGCGGCGCTCTACCAGAACGGCGGGCACCGGCAGCGCGTCGAGCCAAGCGCAGTCCTCCGCCGCCAGGCCCGGCAGCAGACCGGGGGCCAACAAGAGGCCCTCGGCGCCCGACTCCAGTAGCCGCTCCACCTGAACCTGGTCGTCGCCCATCCCGTATGGTGCGATGCCGAGCACCAGCCGAGCCCCCGCGGCGGTGGCGGCCGATCGCACACCGGCGATGACGTCGTCGAAGTAGGAGCCCACGGACGGCACCAGCAGCCCGACGGTTCGACCGTCCGCCGAACCGCCCAGGCCCGGGACGCGATCAGAACCCGGGCGATCCAGCGAGACGAAACCGTGCGACCGGGTCAGCCGCCCCGCGTCGGCCAGCGCCGACACGTCCCGACGGACCGTGACCGCGGGGATGCCCAGTCTGTCGGCGAGGTCCGTCAGACGAACCTGACCACCGATTTCACCGATGGCCGTCACGATGAGCCTGCGGCGCTCTTCCCCCGAAATACCCATTCTGATCCTCCACCGGTCCGTCCCCGCAGTTACCTGCCTATCAAACGATCGAATAGTATCATTCGATCGATTCTCGATCAACTGATTCGCGGGCTCGATGTGGCATGCAGGCCTCTGCCCGCTCAAGACAGAGGCTCGAGAGAGCATCTGCCGCATCCCTACTGACCGCGGTGGATGTCCATCGGTCGATAGATCAGATGCAGGTCGAATGGTAGATTTCTGACCACCCGGGGAGTTGCCTCTGCTCCGGCGGACTACGGGGCAGGAGAGTGTCATGTCGATCTCGGCCGACGAGCGCCGTGCCAAGATCCTCGCGGAAGTGCAGAAGCTCGGCTCGGTCCGCGTCGTGGAGCTCGCGGAGAGGCTCGGCCTCCCCGCCGTCACCGTGCGACGCGATGTCGCGGCCCTCGCCGAATCCGGCATGGTCCGCAGGTCCCACGGTTCGGTGTCCGTGACGACCGGACGAGACGACCAAGCGGCGGACGGACCGGCCCTGGGGCTGCTCGTCCCCTCGGTCGGACAGTACTTCGACGAGGTCATCGCGGGCGCACGGGACGCCGCCGGCCGCGCGGGCACCCACCTCGTCCTCGGTATCTCCTCATACGAGGCCAGTGTCGACCAGGCCCAGGTCGAGCAACTTCTCAAGTCGGGCGTCGAAGGGCTGCTCCTCGCCCCCAACTGGCTGCCCTCCGACAGGCCGGGCGAACAGGAGTGGGTCAAGGAGCTCCCAGTTCCCGCAGTCCTGGTCGAGCGCCGGCCCGCCCTGGGCAGTCCGGCCGCGGAACTCGACTCGGCCTCTTCCGACCACCACCACGGTGTCCTCGTGGCTCTGCGCCACCTCTCCGCCCTCGGGTGGGAGCGCATCACGCTGGTCGCCCGCCGCGACACCTGGACGGCGCACCAGGTCCGCGACGGTTACATCGAAGGCTGCGAACTGCTGGGCCTGTCGGCGGAGCCTGTCATCGACAGCATCTCCCCGAAGACGGACGCGAAGACGGTCGCGGATCGGCTCGCCGAGGCATGCGCACGAGGCGTCCGGGCGGCCCTCGTCCACAACGACCAGGACGCCATCCAGCTGCTTCCGCTGCTGCGCGCAAGAGGCCTGCGGGTGCCCGAGGACCTGTCCGTCGTCAGCTACGACGACGTGTTCGCCGCCCTGGGCGCCCCGCCGCTTACCGCGGTCGCCCCGCCGAAGAAGGCCGTGGGGGCCGAGGCGGTCGGGCTGCTCCTGCGGAGGATGGCGAGCAGCGCCGCCGCTTCCGTACCGGTCCAGCACGTGCAGCTGCTGCCTGAGCTGACGGTCCGCGAGTCGTGTGGCGCGGCGGCGGGCTGAACACCCGGTAAGGAAGCCGATCACCCCTCAGCTGTATCATTCTCCAGAATTCAGATCATTTGATCTGAATTCTTGTTTTCGATCAAATGATCGCCTTATGGTGGAAGCACAACGCGCCCTCGGTGGCATACCGGGCTCCGGTCTCCTCGACGACTCGTGCGCGGCCCTTCGGCTCCCTGAAGGAGTCATCATGATCACCCTCCGTCCCCCAGTGGCCTCGACTCCGGTAGAAATCCCGGAGGGCGCCCACCGTCGACCGCGCCGCGTCAGTGCCGCCGTCGTTCCCTCGCAGCCTGCGTCGGTCTCGCATCTCAGGCGCATCGCCCGCCGTGAGGCAAGGCGCTGGCTCCTGTCGGCGGACACGGAGGAAGCGCTGCAGCTTGTCGTCAGCGAGCTGGCGGGCAATGTGGTCCTGCACAGCGGAAGCCCGTACATCGCCCTGCTCCTGAGCGTCGAGGCCGGCGTGCTGTTCGTCAAGGTCAGGGACGGTGGCCGGTGGGGCGAGAACTCCTCCTGCGCCACCCGCGAGGACGACGACTGCTTCGGGCGGGGGCTCGTCCTGGTCGACGCCGTCGCCGCCAGGCTCACGGTCGTCCGTACCGCGACTGGTAGTGAGGTGGTCGCCGAAATCGACCTGCCGACCGCGGCCGTGCCCGGGCGGCGAGCGGCCGAACAGGGCCTCGCCGCATCAATCTAGATTGATCGTTCGATCGAATTGCTGCAATTTAGATCAATATGCATTGACGTGATCAGGTGGTCGTCTTAGTGTGCGGGCGGGCTTCGGGCCCCTCCCCCTTCCCTCCCCTACCTCGGGAGTTCCCTGATGTTCGTGTCCCCCGTCTTCAGACGTGCCGCGACCGTGGCGGCGGCTGCGACCGCGCTGGTCGTGCCGGTGCTTCCCTCGGCCGGAGCCGCCACCGTCGGCGCTGCCGAGGTGGCGTCCGGTCGGGCCTGGTACCTGGACTGCTCGGCCGCCTCGGACGGTGACGGCAGCCAGTCCGCCCCCTGGAAGACCCTCGCCGCAGCCAACGCGCACGTCTTCCAGCCCGGTG